>NZ_AP024861.1:3329349-3632017 GCF_024346755.1 Vibrio aerogenes
TGAGCGCCTGAAAAGATCGCGTTGCAGGATGTTTTTTCTCTTTAAAACTTTTAGGCACAACATCCGATATGAGCTGCGCCAGTTGCCGGGTACGAAGCAATGGCTCATTTTCTTCATTGTCGCGATAGCTCACAATTGCCTTAGCAATTTTCCGTGCATAGCGCTCTTCACCAAACTCGCGGATAACCCAGGTAATATCATCCAGCTCAGCATCAACCAGCCATTCAGAGACAGGAATACCTGATGTGGGATCCATCCGCATGTCCAGCGGACCATCTTTCAAAAAACTGAAACCACGATCGGCATCATCTAACTGAGGAGAAGAAACACCCAGATCAAACAGAACACCATCCACAGAGCCAGCTAAATGATGCGCTCTGGCATAATCGGCAATCCCGGAAAAGGGGCCATGGATAATCGTAAATCTGGGATCATCGATGCTTTGTGCGACTTCAATCGCCTGAGGGTCGCGATCAATACTGAACAAACGCCCCTGAGGTCCAAGCCTGGACAAAATCGCTCTGCTGTGCCCGCCACGTCCGAAAGTACCATCAATATACAAACCATCAGGTTTGATATTTAAACCATCTAAAGATTCATTAAGCAGGACAGAAATATGCTGAAGTGGGTTTGTCATCATTCTCTCGTATCAGCCAACCAGGGCGTATGTTGCGCAATATGGTAGTAAAATGCTTGAAATTCTGCCACCAGTTCACGTTGTACTGACGTGATATTACGCGCAGTTTATATGATTTGTTACAGGATACGTCAGTAAAAAGCAAAAACCCATCATAACAAAAAGTCATGATGGGTCATAAATAGCTGGAGTCAACCTGTAAGCCGGGTTTTGTACCGTCTGAGACGGCAGTAGCCATTCGTCTAGGCCAGCAATCACTCACTGGCTCAAGCAACCTACCCGCTTCCCAACGCGAGCAACGCTATACGGAAGCCTATTTGGTCTTGCTCCGGGTGGAGTTTACCTTGCTACGAACTGTTGCCAGCCGCACGGTGCGCTCTTACCGCACCCTTTCACCCTTACCTGGTCTGATGACCATCGGCGGTCTTCTCTCTGCTGCACTTGTCGTGGGCTCACGCCCCCCAGGTGTTACCTGGCACCCTGCTCTGTAGAGCCCGGACTTTCCTCCCCTCCATCAGTCTCCCCAGCTGAATCAGCTAAGGGACATCAATGAAGCAGCGACTACCCGGTCAACTCCGGCGGCGATTGTATAGATAAACCGGAGAGCTGTCTATAGCTTGTTAACCGCCGGACTGTTCATCTGCTTTTAATGATCAGCAGATTTTAAATGTTCCAGTCCCCACTTATATAAAGCATTCTTTTTCAGGGCATACATTTCAGCCACAACCCCGGCAGCTCTTTTCAGGGGTAATTCACTCACCAAAATTGTCAGCATTCTTTTTGCATCGTCCGGAAAATCAGCTTCTTTGGGGCGCCGGAATCCATGAATCAACAGTACGATTTCCCCTTTTCTCTGGTTCTCATCATCTTTGACCCACGCCACTAACTCTCCCAAAGGCAAACTTTGAATGGTCTCGAACGTTTTCGTCAGCTCTCTGGCCAGCACAACCTGCCTGTCAGGGCCTAAAACCACCAGCATGTCATCCAGAGTGTCCAGAATCCGGTGTGGCGACTCATAAAAAATACAGGTTCGTTCATCGGTTGCAATATCAGACAGTTTATCTTTGCGTGCTTTGGTTTTTGCAGGTAAAAAACCTTCAAAACTGAAACGGTCCGAAGGTAAACCAGAAGCACAAAGTGCTGTTGTTACCGCACATGCTCCCGGAAGTGGCACAACTTTTACACCTGCCTGACGACACTGGTGAACCAGATGGTATCCTGGATCGCTAATCAGTGGTGTTCCCGCATCAGAAACCAGCGCAACCGACAAGCCAGACAATAACTTTTCAACCAAAAATGAGGCCTTGTCCTGTTCATTGTGATCATGAAGCGCAAAAGTTTTCGTTTGTATCTGAAAATGTGATAATAATTTACCTGTATGGCGTGTATCTTCTGCGGCAATCAGATCGACACCAGCAAGCACCTGAATTGCTCTTTGAGTGATATCATCGAGATTACCAATAGGCGTCGGAACAATGTATAGTGTTGGAGACTTCGTCTGAAAAGATTGATTATCTGTCATTTGTTTATCATCACTTCAAAGATTATTATAGAGACAATTTCACCGGGATAATGCATAACTCATGGCTAAGAAAAAGCATACCAGATTCAATTTTGTACGCCTGATCACCTCAATGATGTTAACCGTTTTTCTTGTGGCATGCTCCTCTCGGCCCAGTGTCCCCACAAGACCAGACATTTCGGAAACACCAAGCCAGAGCGCTCAGACCTACCTGATGAGAGCAGACAGTACTGACGGAGCCATCCGCAATGACTGGCTGATTATGGCGCTCAAAGCAGCGATCAAAGCAAAGCAGGTCACTCAGGCAAATCTGCTCCTCTTCAGACTCACAAAAGAAACACTTTCAGAACAACAACTGGCTGAATGGCAACTGGCGCGGGCCAGACTACTGTTAAATAACGGACAATACAAGACGGCCCTGAAACAATTAACATTTAAAGTCTGGTGGAAGCTTAAAGACAAACAATGGCTTTCATTCTATCAAACCAGAGCGGCGCTTTTCACCCGGCTGGGACGTAGTTTTGAGACAGCCAGAGCTCTGAACAATGAATATAATTATAGTTCTGACCAGCAAAAAGAAAGACTTGCACACCAAATATGGCAGAACCTGACCCGTTACTCAGCCAGTGAAATTACCGGACTAACCGTCGAAAGTGATGAAGATCAGTTGGCAGGCTGGCTGCAACTGGCCATTTATATGAAGGTACTGGATAACAATATCGCTCAGTTGAAAAACACACTGGAAAAATGGCTGGCAGAAAACAAAGACCATCCCGCGGTAAAATACATGCCTGCGGAAGTACAATCCGTACTCTCGATGAAAATCTCAACACCGAAGCAAATCGCGTTATTGCTCCCGATTACCGGCAAGTTCTCACACCAGGCTCAGTTAATCCGGGATGGTTTTATGTTTGCGATGATGAATAACCGTGAACGAAATGCCAATATCACCATGACGGTGATGGATACACATGCCCAGAGCCTGCAAAATATAGCCCGGATGATAAAACAAAAAAATATTGATTTTGTCGTGGGTCCCTTAGTAAAAGAAAACATCACCCGCTTACAGGATATTGAAAAGGCGCAAAACCATCAGATACAGATGCTGGCATTGAATATTCCCGAAAGTACAGATAAAAATGCAAACATTTGTTACTTTGCACTGTCTCCTGAACAGGAAGCAGCTCAGGCTGCCAAACATCTGTTCAGACTCGGCTATCAGTACCCGATGATACTGGTACCGCAAGGTAATTATGGTAACCGGGTGAGTGATGCTTTCCGGACTGAATGGGAAAAATACAGTAAGCATGCGGTCAGTATCAGTACATTTGGTGATAAAAAACACCTGCAGAAAGATATCAATACAGCGTTTGGGCTGAAAGAAAGTCAGCAAAACATTGCTCAAATGCAATCTCTGCTTGGCATCAAACTCAAGAGTCAGCCAAGAAGCCGTCGTGATGTGGACGCGGTTTATATCGTGGCAAACAGTGCTGAACTGACGCTCATCAAGCCATTTATCGAAGTGGCGATTAATCCGGATACGACTCAGCCCCGGCTCTTCTCAAGCTCGCGGAGTAACAGCGGTAAAAACAAATATGAAGATTTAACGGGTGTCACATTCAGTGATATACCGCTTTTGATCAATCCCCAGGCTTCTGTCAAAGAGCAAATGGATTCACTCTGGCCCAAAGACTCTAATGGTGAGAAACGCCTGAAAGCCATGGGAATGGATGCGTATACACTGATGCTGGAACTATCTCAGATGAAAGCCGTTAGTGATTATCAGGTACAGGGACAAACCGGATTACTCAGCATTGATAATCGCTGTGTTGTTCAGCAGGAACTGAGCTGGGGAAAATATGATGACCTCTGAGGTGAATCACCGCAAGACAGGTCATCAATATGAACAAACGGCTGCAGACTATCTGACCAGACATCATCTCCGTCTGATCGAAAAAAATTTCTTCTGCAGAAGCGGGGAAATTGATCTGATCATGAAAGACAAAACAACGCTGGTATTTGTTGAAGTCAAATACCGGAAAAGTCGTGCTTACGGGCATGCAGCTGAAGCGGTAACCCAAAGCAAAGCGAAAAAACTCATCAAAACCGCTTTTTTCTGGCTCAAAAAACAGAACCTGTCTCCTTATACAACTGATTTTCGTTTCGATATTGTTGCCATCCATCAGGGTGGCGCTGATATCGATTGGTACCAAAATGCAATTACCCAGGAATAATTCATGCTCGATAGCATAAAAGCCAGCTTCACTGAAAGCATACAAATTCAAATTGCAGCCGCAGAAGCCCTTCCGGATGCAATTACCCATGCGGCTCAGGCCATGGTTGCCAGCCTGCTCAATGGCAATAAGATTTTATGTTGTGGTAATGGCGGTTCTGCTGCAAACGCACAGCAGTTTGCAGCCTGTCTGCTGAATCGCTTTGAAACAGAACGGCCGAGCTTACCGGCAATGACTTTAACTGCAGATAATACAACGATGACAGCCGTTGCAAATGACTACCGTTATCAGGAGATTTTTGCCAAACAGGTCCGTGCTTTCGGACAAACGAATGACATTCTGCTGGCAATCTCCACCAGTGGTAATAGTAAAAATATCATTAAAGCCATGGAAGCAGCAGTAACCAGAGATATGACCATTATTGCTTTGACTGGCAAAGATGGTGGTGAAATGGCAGGTTTGCTGGGAGAAAATGATGTAGAGATCCGGATTCCTTCTCACAGAACAGCAAGAATTCATGAGGTTCACATGGTTACCCTTCATTGTCTGTGTGATTTAATCGATCAAGTTCTGTTTCCGGCTCACGAAGAATAAATAATGAAAAACTTAACACTACTAATTACTTTATCACTCACCATTATGTTAACCGGGTGCGTAGGGCTGTTTATTGCCGGCGCAGCAACAACAGCGAATATCATGACCGATCCCCGGAGTACCCAGGAAATCTGGGATGACAACTATATCGAAGCGGAAATCACCGGCCTGATTCGTAAACCGCCATACCGCGGAAAAACCCGGGTTGTATCCAGTTCATTCAGAGGACAGGTCGTCCTGATGGGACAATCCAGAGACCCCGACCTTCTGGTCTCATTAGAAAAAGATGTTCGTCATATCAAAGGTGTTCAATCCATTCATAATCAGATACGAACCCGGTCCCCCCTTGATACGGAAGAAATCGGGCAGGATAGCTGGATCACAACCAAAGTAAAATCAGCGCTGTTAACCGATAAACAACTGAGCGGTGTCAAAGTCAAGGTGATCACAGAAGATAAAGAAGTCTTTCTGTTTGGATATCTGGATAAAGTACATGCTGACAGAGCAACAGAGCTGGCCCGCAATATCTCAGGTGTAAAAAGAGTCATCAAAGCATTTCAGTATGCAAGTGCGCCTGCTGCTGCAAAATAAATCTCAGACACAAAAAAGACCATGAAATCATATTCAGTATTCATGGTCTTTTTTCAGCACGATCGTGCTACCTGCGCGCCGGTTTATACTCATTCCACTTATTTTCTGATCAGAATGAGTCTGGTATTACTTCTGTGGAACGACCCGGCCGATATAAGGTAAATGACGATATTTTTGAGCGTAATCAATCCCGACACCGACCACAAACTCATCAGGAATGGCAAAACCAATCCAGTCGACCGGAACATCAACTTCACGTCTTGAAGGCTTATCCAGCAGCGTACAGATGCGAATTGAGCGCGGTGCCCGCAAAGCCAGAATCTCCTTGACCCGGCTCAGCGTATTACCGGTATCAATAATATCTTCAACCAGAAGAATATCCTTGTCTTTAATATCATCATCAAGATCCTTCAGGATCCTGACATCCCGAGAACTTTCCATGGCATTGCCGTAACTGGATGCCGTCATGAAATCAACCTGATGCGTGATTTGAACGGCTCTGGCCAGGTCGGCCATAAAAACGAACGATCCGCGCAATAAGCCGACCAAAACCAAATCTTCGCTATCCTGATAGAATTCTGTAATTTCTTTTCCTAACTCCTGAACCCGCTTCTGAACATCCTGTTCCGGGATCATCACTTCAACTATATGTTTCATACTGAACTCATTCACCTAATAGCATTTCCCGCATACATTTTCATCACATAAACGGTGTACTGATTATACCTGGCGTGTATGGTATCACTGATAATTTATGAGTTAAATGTTACGTAAAACAATGGGCAATACTGACTAAAAATTCATAAATAAATCTGAACAAACAAAATGTTCAAAAAATTAATATTAACAATTGACCTTGCCTATATGCACCATTACACTCATATATCGAACACAAATAATAAAATAATCATTAGAACGTATGTTCTTAACAACGTATTGGCAAGGAAAAAACTATGGACGCATCAATAGAAAAACGCCCTCGTACACGCTTATCTCCTCAAAAACGCAAACTTCAGCTGATGGAAATCGCATTAGAAGTGTTTGCGAAAAGAGGTATCGGTCGTGGCGGACATGCAGATATAGCTGAAATCGCACAGGTCTCTGTTGCGACTGTCTTCAACTATTTCCCAACCCGGGAAGATCTCGTCGATGATGTATTAACTCATGTTGTTCACCAGTTCTCAAATTTTCTGGCAGACAATATTGACGTTGACGCATATATTAAAGATAACCTGCGTCATTTAACTAATGAAATGACAAAGCTTGTTTTTGCCGACTGTCACTGGATCAAAGTCTGGTTTGAATGGAGTGCATCCACACGCGAAGAGGTGTGGCCACTCTTTGTATCAACAAACCATACCAACAGACTTCTGGTCAGAAACATGTTTGTGAAAGCGATTGAACGTGGTGATGTGAATAACCAATATGATCCGGATCATCTGGTTTCACTGTTTTTAGGCATCCTGTATTCACTGTTTGTGCAAGTGAACCGACTGAAAGATCAAAAAGAAGTTGATGAACTTGTACATGTTTATCTGGACATGCTTTGTATTTATAACCACAACCAAAACTGAAACGCTTATCATCGTTGAAAAGATTTTTCAGTAACAAAAAAACCGCTGCATCGCGCAGCGGTTTTTTATTCAGTCAGAAAGCTTATTTTTTCTTTTTCGCTTTCGCATTTGGCAAGTCAGTAATCGTGCCTTCAAAGACCTCAGCAGCCAGTCCAACCGACTCATGCAGTGTTGGGTGCGCATGAATGGTCAACGCTAAATCTTCAGCATCACAGCCCATCTCAATTGCAAGACCGATTTCACCCAGCAACTCACCACCATTGGTACCAACAATCGCACCACCGACGACACGATGCGTATCTTTATCAAAGATCAGCTTTGTCATACCATCAGAGCAGTCTGAAGCGATAGCACGGCCCGAAGCAGCCCACGGGAAGGTCGCAACTTCGTAGTTAATGCCTGCGTCTTTCGCTTCTTTTTCAGTTTTACCAACCCATGCAACTTCCGGCTCGGTATAAGCAATTGAAGGAATGACTTTCGGGTCGAAGTAATGTTTCTTACCGGCAATCACCTCAGCAGCGACGTGACCTTCATGCACACCTTTGTGAGCCAGCATTGGCTGACCAACAATATCACCGATTGCAAAAATATGCGGAATATTCGTCCGCAATTGCTTATCAACATTGATAAAGCCACGGTCATCGACTTCAACACCCGCTTTTTCTGCATCAATCAGTTTACCATTCGGGGTCCGGCCAATCGCAACAAGCACAGCATCATAACGCTCAGGCTCAGCTGGTGCTTTCTTACCTTCCATTGAAACGTAGATACCATCTTCTTTCGCTTCAACAGCCGTGACTTTTGTTTCAAGCATCAGCTTGAACTTATTCTTAATTCGCTTGGTAAAGACTTTCACAACGTCTTTATCTGCGGCTGGAATCACCTGATCGAACATTTCAACGACTTCAATCTGAGATCCCAGCGCGTGATATACAGTCCCCATTTCCAGACCGATAATACCACCACCCATAATCAGCAGCTTTCCGGGCACTTCTTTCAGTTCAAGTGCATCCGTTGAATCCCAGATACGAGGATCTTCATGAGGAATAAACGGCAATTTAATCGGACGAGAACCCGCAGCAATAATTGCATTATCAAAGTTAACGACCGTTTTACCATCATCGCCTTCAACTTCGATACTGTTCGGGCTGGTAAATTTACCAAAGCCGTTTACCACCTGAACTTTACGCATTTTTGCCATACCGGAAAGACCACCCGTCAATTGGGTAATTACTTTTTCTTTCCACAGGCGGATTTTATCGATATCCGTTGAGGGTTCACCAAATACGATACCGTGGTCTGCAAGCGCTTTCGCTTCTTCAATCACTTTAGCAACGTGCAACAGCGCTTTAGATGGAATACATCCCACGTTCAGACAGACACCACCCAGTGTGCTGTAACGTTCAATCAGAACAGTCTCAAGACCTAAATCTGCACAGCGAAAAGCAGCGGAGTAGCCAGCAGGACCTGCCCCAAGTACAACCACCTGGGCTTTGATTTCTTTGCTCATTTTGACCTCTTGTAGTCATTATCCCTAACAGGCAAATAGGAGGGTTCTTATTCTTTCTGTGAAAATACGAAACCAGTTCATAAAACGTCTCAAGTTTACAGAGATGTTAAGAATATGAAAAGAAAACCTCAAAAGCCTGTGAGCCAGTCAACAATTCAAATGAAAGACAATCTATCACTTCAACTGTCTTACGATTCTGTGAATAAAGGCGGCTATGATACCGCCTTCTCGTCTATTCAGGCATTACAATACTAAACGACGAATGTCACTCAGACATCCATTCAGGTAAGTAATAAAGCGAGCACCTTCCGCACCATCAATGACCCGGTGGTCATAAGAAAGAGATAATGGTAACTGCAGACGCGGAACAAAGTCCTTCCCGTTCCATACAGGTTTCATCTCTGATTTAGACACACCAAGAATCGCAACTTCAGGCGCATTTACAATTGGTGTAAATGCAGTTCCACCTAAACCACCAAGGCTTGAAATCGTGAAACAGCCACCTTGCATATCAGCTGCAGTCAACTTACCTGCGCGGGCTTTTTTCGATACAGCCATCAGCTCTTCAGACAGTTCATAAATGCCTTTTTTATCAACATCTTTGAAGACAGGAACAACCAGACCATTTGGTGTATCAACCGCAATACCGATGTTAACATACTTCTTGAGAATCAGGCTTTCACCATCTTCTGACAATGAAGAGTTAAATGACGGGAATGCTTCCAGAGCTTTAGCCGCAGCTTTCATGATAAAGACAAGTGGTGTGATTTTCATACCGGTGTCTTTCTTCGCTTCAATTGCATTCTGCTCTTTGCGGAATGCTTCAAGCTCAGTGATATCTGCATTATCCCACTGAGTTACATGAGGAATCATGACCCAGTTACGTGCCAGGTTAGCACCGGAAATTTTCTTAATCCGGGATAATGGCTTCACTTCAGTTTCACCAAACTTACTAAAGTCAACTTTAGGCCATGGCAGAAGACCTAATGCACTGCCATCGCCCTGACCAGAAGCCGCACCAGATTCCAGACGCTTCAAGGCTTCTTTCACATAATTCTGAACATCTTCTTTCAGAATACGGCTCTTACGGCCAGTACCTTTGACTTTTGACAGGTTCACACCGAATTCACGAGCCAGGCGACGTACAACCGGTGAAGCATGCGCATATTCATGATTTTCCTGGAAATCACCCGTTGAAGCAGGGGCAGACGCTGATGCTTTGGGTGCTTCAGCAGCTGGTGCCGGAGCCGCAGCTGGCGCAGCGGCAGGCGCTGGCGCAGCACCTGCAACTTCAAACATCATGATCAAAGAACCGGTAGAAACTTTGTCACCCGCGACAACTTTAATTTCTTTCACTGTACCGGCAAATGGTGCAGGCACTTCCATTGACGCTTTGTCACCTTCAACGGTGATCAGTGACTGTTCTTCTTCAATCGTGTCACCAACTGCAACCATGATTTCAGTCACTTCAACTTCATCACCACCGATATCAGGAACATTCACTTCCTGAATCGCAGAAGCTGCTGGTGCAGCGGGTGCCTGAGCTGCTGGCGCTGCCGCTGGTGCAGCACCTGAACCTGCGACTTCAAAGACCATAATCAAAGAACCGGTGGACACTTTGTCACCCGCAGCCACTTTGATTTCTTTCAAAGTACCGGCAAATGGTGCAGGCACTTCCATTGACGCTTTGTCACCCTCAACGGTAATCAGCGACTGTTCTTCTTCAATGCTGTCACCGACTGCAACCATGATTTCAGTGACTTCAACTTCATCACCACCGATATCAGGGACATGAACTTCTTTCAGTTCAGCCGCAGCTGGTGCTGCTGCAGGCGCAGCTTCTGCAGCCGGTGCTGGTGCAGCTTCAGCTGCACCTTCTGCTTCAAAAATCATAATCAAAGAACCCGTCGAGACTTTATCGCCTTCGGATACTTTAATTTCTTTGACAATCCCTGCCTGAGAGGCAGGAACTTCCATCGATGCTTTATCACCTTCTACTGTGATGAGCGACTGTTCTTCTTCAACTTTGTCACCAACACTTACAAGGATTTCGGTTACTTCAACCTCATCCGCACCGATGTCTGGAACATTAATTTCAATTGCCATTGTTCTTCCTACCTTATATTAAGCGTACAGTGGGTTTGTTTTGTCAGTGTCGATATCAAATTTCTTAATTGCTTCAGTCACAACAGATTTTTCAATATCACCGCGTTTAGCCAGCTCAGTCAGTGCAGCAACAACGACATAGCCAGCGTTCACTTCAAAGTGACGACGCAGGTTGTCGCGGCTGTCTGAACGACCAAAACCATCTGTACCCAGTACTTTATAAGACTCAGCAGGAACATAAGCACGAACCTGTTCTGCGTAATTTTTCATGTAATCTGTCGCTGCGATTGCAGGTTCAGAGCCAAGAACGGTTGTAATATAAGGCACTTTTGCTTCTGCTTCAGGATGAAGCATCGCGTCACGCTCACATGCCTGACCATCACGGGCCAGTTCATTAAATGAAGTCACAGAGAATACGTCAGAAGCAATGCCATACTCATCACTCAGAATACCAGCCGCTTTGCGCACTTCATTCATGATGGTACCAGAGCCCATCAACTGAACTTTACCTTTCTCACCCGCATAAGTTTCCAGCTTGTAAATCCCTTTACGGATGCCTTCTTCAGCACCTTCTGGCATTGCCGGCATTGCGTAGTTTTCATTCATCAGTGTCAGGTAGTAGTACACATTTTCCTGTTCACCATACATACGGCGGATACCGTCCTGAATGATCACGGCAACTTCATAAGCAAAAGTCGGATCATAAGAGATACAGTTCGGAATCGTCGCGGCCTGAATATGGCTGTGGCCATCTTCGTGTTGCAGACCTTCACCGTTGAGTGTCGTCCGGCCGGCAGTACCACCCAGCAGGAAGCCACGGGCTTGCTGATCGCCAGCCATCCATGCCATATCACCGATACGTTGGAAACCGAACATTGAGTAATAGATGTAGAATGGAATCATCGGCAGATCATTGGTGCTGTATGATGTCGCAGCAGCAACCCATGATGACATGGCACCCAGTTCGTTGATCCCTTCCTGAAGTACCTGACCGCCTGTATCTTCTTTGTAGTAAGAAACCACGCTGCGGTCTTCCGGCGTATAAGTCTGACCATGTGGGTTATAGATACCGATCTGACGGAACAGACCTTCCATCCCGAATGTACGCGCTTCATCGGCAATGATTGGCACGATATTTTTACCAATACTCTTGTCTTTCAGCAGAATATTCAGTGTACGGACAAACGCCATTGTGGATGAAATATCACGCTTCTGTTCTTCCAGCAGCGGTTTGAAGTCTTCCAGTTCAGGAACTTTCAGTTCTTCAGAGAAGTTCGGCAGACGCACAGGCGTGTAACCATGCAGTGCCTTACGACGGGCATGCAGGTATTCGAATTCTTTAGAGCCTTCTTCCAGTTGCAGATAAGGCAGGTTCTTCACTTCTTCATCAGAAATCAGATCCTGAAGACCAAGACGATCACGCACCTGAAGCACATGAGTCATGTCCATTTTCTTCACCTGGTGCGCAATGTTTTTGCCTTCGGCTGCATCACCCATACCGTAACCTTTGACTGTTTTAGCCAGAATAACGGTTGGACGACCATTGGTGTCCTGTGCATTTTTGAATGCAGCAAACAGTTTCGAACTATCGTGACCGCCGCGCTTCAGGGCGAAAATTTCATCATCGGTCATATCAGCCACTAAAGCAGCTGTTTCAGGATATTTACCGAAGAAGTGTTCACGAACGTAAGCACCATCTTTAGACTTGAATGTCTGATAGTCGCCATCGATGGTTTCATTCATCAGCTGAAGCAGTTTACCGGATGTATCTTTCGCCAGCAGCGCATCCCAGTTACTTCCCCAAACCACTTTCACTACGTTCCAGCCAGCGCCTTTAAACAGACCTTCCAGCTCCTGGATGATTTTACCATTCCCCATCACCGGTCCATCCAGACGTTGCAGGTTACAGTTAATCACAAAGCACAGGTTGTCCAGCTTTTCACGGGCAGCAAAAGAAATCGCACCACGTGATTCCGGCTCATCCATTTCACCATCACCCAGGAAGGCATAAACACGCTGTTCTGATGTATCTTTCAAGCCACGACCTGCAAGATATTTCAGGAAACGCGCCTGATAAATAGAAGCGATTGGTCCAAGACCCATAGATACAGTCGGGAATTGCCAGAATTCAGGCATCAGTTTAGGGTGAGGATAAGAAGGAATCCCTTTTCCATCAACTTCCTGACGGAAGTGATCCAGCTGTTCAGCAGTTAAACGGCCTTCGACGAATGCACGCGCATAAATTCCCGGAGAAATATGGCCCTGATAATACACCAGATCGCCGCCATCTTTTTCATTCGGTGCGCGGAAGAAATGGTTAAAGCATGTTTCATAAAAAGCAGCTGATGACTGGAATGAAGCCATATGGCCACCCAGTTCAAGATCTTTCTTCGATGCACGAAGCACGATCATGATTGCGTTCCAACGGATAATCGAACGAATACGACGCTCAAGTGTTGTGTCACCAGGATAAGCGGGTTCCTGATCAGCAGGAATCGTATTGAGGTAATTGGTGGTCATACCCGTAGGCATATCAACACCATCCAGACGCGCTTTTTCTAAAACTTGCTCAAGCAAATACTGAGCACGCTCTACGCCTTCTTCACGGACAACAGATTCAAGAGCTTCCAACCACTCCTGAGTTTCCAGTGCATCTACGTCATGCTTCATGTCAGACATGCGATCTTTCCTTTTGTTGGTTTGATCTAAAAACAAACAATAACAAGCCAATCAGGACTCGTTACCCTGCTGAATCCGACGCAATGAACGCTCACGACGCGTTTGTTCCCGCGTTAAATCCAACAGTGTTTCTTCAATATAGGCAAGGTGTGAATGCGACATTTCCCGAGCCTTTTCCGGCTCTCCGGCAACAATAGCATCCACAATACTGGCCCGATGCTTACTTACTTTGTCCACCACTTCAGGGCGGTGGTGTAATAGTTTTAAATTCTGTAGTACGTTCTGCTCAAGCAATGGTGCAAGGCTTCGGACAATATGCAGCAAAACGACATTATGTGAGGCTTCGGTGAGCGTCACCAAAAACTCCACGACACAGGCAGACTCGGCTTCAACATTTTTTTCGTTCTGTTTTTCATGAATTTTTACGAGACAGGCCTGAATACGCTCGAAATCTTCTTCATTGCCACGCAAAGCGGCAAAATACGCTGAAATCCCTTCCATGGCATGGCGGGCTTCTAATAAATCTAACTGAGTTTCAGAGTGACTGGATAATAATTCCAGCAAAGGATCAGAAAAACTCGTCCATATGTTTTCGGTAACGAAAGTTCCGCCGCCATGACGCCGGGTCAGCAGACGTTTTGCTTCGAGTCTCTGTATCGCTTCACGTACCGATGGACGGGAGACATCAAATTGTTTAGCAAGTTCACGCTCAGGAGGTAACTGTTGTCCGGGCGCGAGCGTTCCTTCGACAATCAAACGTTCAAGTTCCTGTTCAATCACATCGGCAAGTTTAGGCTGACGAATCCTTTGATATGCCATAGTAATAGTTCTTTTATTTTTATATTCATTATTGTTGAGTCAATTGGTAATACCAATTTTCAGGTCGCCGAAGAAATTAACATATTCAAAACTTCTTTGTCCAGATAAAAATTTGACCAGAATCATAGAAGCCGCCTATGATTAACAAGCCGTTAACATTCGGGGCGTGAAATATTAAATCAATGTTAATCACAGGCAAAATGGATGATATGAAAATAAATGTACTTGTTAAATTGCAAAATGGCCGCAATTGAAAGAGAAAACACTATATTTTGTGAGGAAATCAGTTGATATTGATAAAAATGAATTCATTTTTTCTGATATTAAATCAATCAGTTTTTACAAAAATGATACTTATTTGAGAAGAATGTAAGAATAAAAGAAACAGTAAAAAAGAGAGTAAACGAAACATCCTGGCTCATCAACTCTCACGATAATTTTCAGTAACTTCGGGCTTCGATATGATCAATTAATAACTGTAATGATTGATTCCCTCTGAAAACATTGATATCAAGTTTATAAGCAATGTGTACTTTCTTAACCGAAAGATCCGGCCAGCGGCGTAAATCAACATTAAAAGCAATCGCATCAACCATTTGATGGCCCGGCATTCCTTTATACAGAGGCTCCAGCATCAGTTTTAAATGCTTCTCTCCGACCAGTTTTTGACTCAGAACCCTGAATTCACCATCAAATAATGGCTCAGGAAAAGCCTGCCCCCATGGCCCGCCAGACCTGAGTATCTCAGCGGTATACATCGATATTTCTTCAGGCAGTAACTCTCCGTCAGAGAGTAATACGCCTTTCAGTGCAGACTCATCCAGCAGTTCATGCACAATTTCATCAAACCGCGCAGAAAAACGCTCAAAATCGCGCTCCCGAATCGATAATCCGGCAGCCATCGCATGGCCACCAAACTTCAGGATCAAATCCGGAGAACTGGTATCAATTAAATCAAGCGCATCCCGCATGTGTAATCCGGGTACAGAACGACATGAACCTTTCAGAATCCCTTCCCCTGCATCAGCAAACGCAATCACAGGGCGGTGATAAGTATCTTTTATCCGGGAAGCTAAAATACCAATCACCCCCTGATGCCAGTCACGCTGAAACAGGGCAATGCCAAAAGGTAAAGCCGCATTCTCGCCAAGTTTCAAACGCTCACAAAACGCTAATGCTTCTTGCTTCATACCGGATTCGATCTCTTTCCGGGTCTGGTTCAGTCCATCCAGTTCGCTGGCCATCCGGCGGGCAGCATAGATATTGTCGCTCAGCAACAGCTCAACACCGAATGACATATCGTCCAGCCGGCCTGCCGCATTAATTCTCGGCCCCAGAGCGAAGCCAAAATCAGAAGCCACCAATGTCCGGGGATCCCGGTTAGCGACTTCAATTAACGCCTGAATTCCCGGACGGGTCTGACCTGCCCTAATCCGCTGAAGCCCCTGATACACCAGTACCCGGTTGTTGTCATCCAGCGGAACCACATCAGCAACCGTACCAAGCGCGACTAAATCCAGTAAGGTCATTAGCTTGGGTTCAACAAGCCCGGCCTGTACAAACCAGTTCTGCCGCCGCATATGTACGCAAAGTGCCATCATGATATAAAAAGCGACCCCGACACCCGCCAGCGCTTTAGAAGGAAACCCACAGTCAGGCAGATTAGGATTCACAATCGCATCAGCTTCCGGCAAGGTGATGCCAGGTAAGTGGTGATCGGTCACAATAACCTGCAAACCCTGTGTTTTTGCATAACGAACACCTTCCAGAGAAGACACGCCGTTATCCACGGTCATAATGACTTCAGCCCCCATGTCTATCGCCTGAACAACGACTTCAGGGCTTAATCCATACCCATCATCAAACCGGTTGGGCACCAGATAATCAACATTCCTGCAACCCAGCATCCTGAGCGCCAGTACAGATAACGCCGTGCTGGTCGCTCCGTCTGCATCAAAATCTCCGACAATAATAATCCGGCGCTGCTCACGTACTGCCTGATACAGAATCTCAACGGCTCGATCGATGCCTTTGAACAGCTGATAGCTGTGCAAAGCCCGGGCACTTTTTTCCAGCTGGCTGACATCATGGATTCCCCGGCCGACATAAAGACGGCGCAGTATCGAAGGGATGGTTTCCGGTAACAGTGAAATATCAGGTTGAGGTCTTCTTTTTATTTCAATCATATCGTTAAAAGCCCGGTATACACCGGGCCTCTTTTTAAGAAACTAAGCCTGTTAAGAAACCAGGCTTATTAAGAAACTAAACTGCGTGATCAGATAGATTCTAACCGCTTTAGCAATTCTTTGGGAGGAAGATATCCGCCGACCATCACGCCATTAGGTAAAAAGATTGCAGGCGTTCCTTTCACACCCAGCTCTTTACCCAATTCATAATGGTTATTAATCATCGTCTTGCACTGGTCAATGTTTTTGCCTGGTTCAACCTGCTTCCGGTTCATTTTGGCATCTTCCAATGCTTTCTGCGGATCATCTGCACACCAGATCGCAGCCATATGATCAGCGACCGGCCCTTTACCGCCCTGACGAGGGAAAGCCAGATAACGGATCGTAATGCCTAAATCGTTATATTCTTTTAACTGGCTATGTAAGCGAACACAGTAACCACAAGTGATATCTGTAAACACAGTGACAGCATACTTCTCATCTTTCGCTTTGAATTCGATCATCTGATCTTTCAGCGCTTCGATTTTTTTCGCATGAATTGGAGCAAGACGTTTGGCAATCACATCTTCATAGCTGCCATCATCATGCAGTTTAAACAGTGTACCGGCAACAAACAGCTTACCATCTGGTGTTGAGAAAAGCGTGCCATTTGACGTACTGACTTCTAATAAACCATCGATATCCTGAGAAGGTACAACGTTATGTACTTTCAGGCCGATTTTTTCAAAACGTTTGGTAATTTCCTGTTTATCAAACGACACTGACGCGTAAGAAAAAACAGAAAAAAGAGTACAACATAAAATCATTATCTGGGGGATACGTATAACGCGCATCATATTTCACCTTATTATTTAAGCCCTTGGATGGTGCTCACTATGTAATTGTTTCAATCTTTCAGTGGCCACATGAGTATAAATTTGTGTTGTCGATAAGTCACTATGTCCGAGCAACATCTGTACGACTCTTAGATCTGCACCATAGTTCAGTAAATGTGTTGCAAATGCATGTCTTAACACATGGGGTGATAGTTTTTCGGCATCAATCCCGGCAATAATCGCATAATGTTTAATCCTGTGCCAGAAAGTCTGACGGGTCATTTGCTTCGCCCGGCGGCTGGGAAAAACAACATCGGAAGAGTGGTCTCCAAGCAAGACTCCCCGCCCATTTTGCAGAAAAACCTCTATCCACTCTATCGCATTTTCCCCGACCGGCACTAATCTTTCTTTATCGCCTTTCCCCATGACACGGACAACGCCCTGCCGCAAACTAAGATTTTCCATGGTCAGGCTGACAAGTTCTGTGACACGCAGCCCGGTTGCATAAAGTAATTCCAGCATGGCTTTATCCCGCAATTCCAGCGGATCATTGGTATCCGGCGCACTGAGCAATGCTTCAACCTGAGCTTCACTCAAATCTTTTGGTAATCGTTTTGGCAATTTGGGGGCGACTAATAAGGCACTGGGGTCATCCGCACGGAATTTCTCCCGGTATAAATACTGGAACAAACGACGAATCGCAGAGAGCATTCTCGCCCGTGACGTCTGTTTATACATCTGATCGACCAGCCAGGCCTGATACGCCTGTAACTCAGAAACACCAACTGACACCAGCTGGTAGTTCTGTTCTTTCATCCAGCCTAATAACTTCAGCAGGTCATTTCTGTACGAAACCAGTGTATTATCTGAGAGTCCCCGCTCCATCCACATCGCATCTAAAAAATGTTCAACCTGATGCTGATCGTCGGTAAAAGAATCTGACACACTTATATCCCATACTTAATATTTTAACGTGCTTCATTAAATAACACAGAAACACACAGATTACAGATCATTCAACGGTAAAGTTTTTGAAAATTATAGACGCTGTCCAACTTACCTTGAGCCTCTTGATAGATAACGTTAGAATCTGACAAACTTTTAAACACTATATAACCTCATGAAAATTGACCTCTTCTACGGTTCCACAACCTGCTATACCGAAATGACAGCTGAAAAAATCCGGGCAATCCTCGGCGAAGATTTAGTTGATATACATAATGTTAAAGAGACACCCCTCACGGAAATGGAAGCTTATGATTTCCTGATTCTTGGTATTTCCACCTGGGACTTTGGCGAAATTCAGGAAGACTGGCATGCCGTCTGGAATCAAATCCAGCAGTTAAATCTGCACGGAAAATTTATCGCCCTCTACGGGCTGGGTGATCAGCAAGGTTATGGCGAATGGTATCTTGATGCGATGGGATTACTACACGATGAACTGAGCAGTTGTGGGGTAACCTTCCTGGGCTACTGGCCGAATCAGGGCTACGAGTTTGAGTCCTCAAAGGCTCTGACAGAAGATGGCAACCATTTTGTCGGCCTGGCACTAGATGAGGATTCTCAGTATGAACTGACAGATGAAAGGCTGGCAAACTGGTGCGAGCAGATACTGACTGAGTATCGCGACACATTGTAATGGCTGCCAGTTCAATCAGGCGAAAGAAAGTGTCACTTTCGCCTGTTTCGGCCCGTGGTCAAGTCGCCAGATCACCTCAATCAGTATCTTCAGGTCATCCGGGTATATATCCACAACAATGTAAAGCAGAAGCCATACATCAACAGCGCATAACGCCAGTTAAGTTTCAGCAGTGTTCCTGCACTAATCTCATAACGGGACTGTATACTGAGCTGAACGCCGGAAAAAGGTGACAAACTAATCCCCAGCGACCACCCCATCAATAAAGTCAAACCCAGCAGATTTGGATCCGATACCGCGGGCGCCAGGATACTGCCGGCCAACACAACACTGGTTACCGGATGCATGCCTGTCATGGCCAGAACAACCAGAATCAACAGCGTTATCCCTGCTTCAATATAACCAAAATGTGCCGGTGCCAGATGTAGATCCAAAGACGTCAGTACACCAGCAACACCCGCCGCCAAAAGTGCAGCCGCAGCAAACAGCACCACTTCCCCGGCAGAGCCGGCAATGCCCGATTCAATATGCCGAATCATTGTCTGACTCCCGGCCCGGCTGCCGTGATTCAGTAACAGCCACAGCGCAGTGAAAGAGACAGATGTCACCGAAACTAAAGTTAATACACTCAATGATGCAAAGGCCTCATGTGCGAAGATAACCACCAATGCCAGAAAACAAGGCATCCATAATGAGTCCCATGCCATGGGATAACCATGCAGCTCTTTTGCTGATGGCTGCCTGAGAATTTCCCAGGCGCTGACAGCAATTCCGGCCAGACTCACCGGAATACCAAATAAAACCAGTGTACTGAGCTGAGAACCGGGCGCACTCACCAGCGTCAGCCCCATGGCTGCAAAAAACGGTGACCAGAAAGCACAGATACAAAATGCCCGCAGCAGCAATAGCCCCTGGACAGGCGTTATTTGCTCATGTTTGGCCAGCCGGTCTCCGACAATAATCACAGAAGACATATTCAATACAGCACCAAATAAATGCGCACCAAGTAATGTGCGCAGCAATGCCCGTCGCCCTTTCGGCAACATGCCTGGTGCCCGCTGCTCCGCGCCGGTACACAGTTTTAAAAAACCGACAGCAATCAGCATATTAATCACTTTCTGATTGGCTTCCAGTGCAGTCAGTAAATACTGCCCGCTCATACCGTGAATCACACCGAAAATCAGGCACAGACTCCCGATCAACAACAGGGCGACGATCTGTTTTTTTTGATTGGGTTTAACACACGGCAACAACAAAATTGCCGCTAACCAGACAGGAATGCCGGCCCAGAAAGAGCGCAATGGCGTCAGCGCTGAAACAACCGAAAGTACCAGACTCCCAAGTAACAGCCAGCCAGATATTTTCGCAACGTTGGAACTCATGGCAGAAATATATTGAAAGATGAGGAAATGATCTCAACGTATCATATTGAGCACACGGTATAAATCGATAATCGCTTCACAGTTTTTATTTTCGGCAGGGCTCTGTCTCTCCGACAGACTGTTTTTCTGCATTCTGACCCGCTATGATCCCAAACATCAGTGATCGGAACCCGCATAATGCCACTTTCTGCTCACCCAAATAACCCCAGAGCGTGTTTATCTTTCATCGCCTGACCTGTAGTCGCCTGAAAATTGCTCAGTCAAGGCGCGAAAAGTATTCAACCAACAAAAAACATTCAACCAACAAAAAGTATTCAGTTAATACAAACAGAGAGCAGAAATGACACCAGAAGAATTGATTACAGCATGTGGCGGTCAGGATAATCTGTGCCGGGCACTCAAAGTCAACGACACGGTTATTTTAGAGTTAAACGACCCGTCACTGAGAACAGCACCCGCCGCTTCACTTCCGTTTAATGCTGCACTGTCCCAGGTGACCTGGCACCCCGA
The DNA here is from genome assembly GCF_024346755.1 of Vibrio aerogenes. Lineage (NCBI taxonomy): Bacteria > Pseudomonadati > Pseudomonadota > Gammaproteobacteria > Vibrionales > Vibrionaceae > Vibrio > Vibrio aerogenes. The sequence goes on from NZ_AP024861.1 coordinate 3,350,148, forward strand.
GACACCACTGACTCCGGATCAATGGCAGTTTTTCGGCCAATTGATAGATGACAGTATCCGCCGTCAACTCTCACAACTGAAGAAAACAGAACCTGCTCAGTTCCGGCCTCAATGGCACATTGCACCGGTTCAGGGCATGCTCAATGATCCAAACGGATTTATCTTTCATCAGGGAAAATACCATCTCTTTCACGGGCTGTATCAATTCTCCGGAAAGCACAAAGATCGCTGCTGGGTTCACTACACCAGTGATGATCTCGTCCACTGGACACCGCAGCCAGTCGCACTGTGTACTGCTGACTGGTTTGACAGCCACGGCGTCTACTCAGGCCATGCCGTCAGTCAGGACAATGAACTGGTGATCATCTACACCGGTAATGTCCGGATTGGAGAACAGCGCGATCGGATGAGTACACAATGTCTGGCAACTTCAACAGATGGTATTCACTTCACCAAACATGGTCCCTTAATTGACGAACTTCCTCCCGGCGTTACCCCGCACTTCAGGGATCCCAAAATTTTCCGTCATCGTGATCACTGGATCATGCTGCTTGGCGCACAGGAAGAAACCGCTGACGGAACCCTCAGGGCGCGTCTGGCTCTTTACCGTTCAGAGAATTTACGGGACTGGCAGTATTGCGGACTTTACGGGGAAACACTGAACAACGGACACTTCGGGTACATGTGGGAATGCCCCGATCTGTTTGAGGCCGACGGGCAGTTACTCTCGATGCTCTGCCCACAGGGGATTGAATCCCACAGCCCTTTTTACACCATTCCTCATCACTGTGGCTATGTGAAAGCGACACTGGATAGTGAAGATCACCTGTCGCTCAGCGACTTCAGACATCTGGATCATGGGTTTGACTTTTATGCGCCGCAAACAACTCAGGCAGCCGATGGCCGGCGGTTATTAATCGGCTGGATGGGCATGCCGGATGAAACCCAACGGCCTTCTGTCCATGAAGGCTGGTTACATCAGCTCACCTGTATCAGGGAACTGACTTATCAAAACAACCAGCTTTATCAGCAGCCAGTCAGGGAACTGTTACAGCTGCGTGGCACTGAACAAATGGTCAGTTTCTCAGGATTATCGACACGGGAAGTAATCCCGATGACATCCAAAAGCTTTGAACTGCAAACTCATTTCAGCTGGCCGCAACAGGGGCAAAAAACATTACGTTTAATGGATAACGGTGAATATTATTGTGATTTGATCCTCGATGCCAAAAACCGGCGTATTGTGCTGGATCGCAGTCATGCTCTGCCTCAGGATGGTGATACATTGCGCGATATTCCCTGGCCGGAGCAGGAAGATGTCAGTATTCAGCTGTTTTCCGATCAATCCTCTTTGGAAATATTTATCAATGGCGGGCGATATGTGATGACATCCTGCATTTTTACTCCGGCGAATGCATGCCGTCTGCAATTACTGAGCAGCCACCCTTGCACCTGGCATGACATACAGTACTGGCATTTAAGTTCGGGAAAATGATACCAAAGTGATACTGAAATCCGCTTCGTCATCACTAAAATAACAGTGTAAGCCGGCTTGATAATGCGCATCACGGCAGGAGAAAAAGCGATGATGTTCAGGGCATCTGTTGTTCAGAACATCTGTTTTTCCTGAAAATATGGTTTCCCTGAAATATAGCGTTTCTGAAAATATAGCTTTTCTGAAAATACAGCGTTTCTGGAAATATAGCTTTCCTGTCCAAATTCGTTTCAAGACGATTGTACGAAGACTCCTGTGATAATCCTGAAAATCTTGAAATGGCCCTTGTTTTTCTGTTTGCAGGGGCTTTTTTTATGTCCGGACCTCTCAGGCTGGCTCATTTACCAGCAAATTTACCAGCAAAAGTTCAAAAACCAGAAATCAGTAGTTTCATCACGGATAAAATGTGCATGTTGATCCAGATAAATATCCAGGCGACACACATCGGGCAGATAAGCTTGTCCGGTATGTCCTATGATATCCATCCGCCCGATACTGTCTTGGTGACGGGTATATGACCAATGGATGACTGCACTCAGATCTTTTGAGAAAATCGTTTCTACCAGAGGCCGCTTAATCACCATCATCCCGGCTCCTTGAGACAGCAGAATTTTATCTTCACTCTGATCATAATTGCTTAATACAACTTCGATCGGAAAAGCGGGATTGTCATAATGGATGTATAAACGCTTGGGAAAGAAAAAAGCGATGGCGATGAGCAGAATCAACAGAAAGACCAGAAAATTAACCATCCTTCCCCGTGATATTCTCACAGGTTTCCGGTGCGCGTTGTCGATGGTTAATTGTCCTGAATAAATAGCAGAGTTTGATGTGGATTGGAAAAGCATGGCTGATGATCTCGCTATGAAATACATATTAACTCTCAAATGAGATTTTTAATATTTTATGCTTTTATCAGCCTGAATTCGACAGGTAATAGCAACAGTATGTATATCTTGGGAAATATCGTCAGGAAAACCAGCCCGGTATTAACAGAACACCACGATACCCAGCCTCTAAAATATCAGTTCTATGCTATTTTTAAGATGTGTTCAATTCATAACCCATTTTCTATGCTCAAACCTAAACGACCAGAAAACGAACAAAACAGACTCACCGCCCTGCGTCACCTGAATGTGTTGGACACGCCCCCGGAAGAAAGATTTGATCGGATAACACGGCTGGCCAGACGGCTTTTTGACGTTCCGATCGCACTGGTGAGCCTGGTTGACGAAAACCGTCAATGGTTTAAATCATGTTTTGGCCTTGATGCACAAGAAACCTCCCGGGATATTTCTTTTTGTGGCCACACAATTCTGGAAAATCAACCATTTATCGTCCCTGATGCATCTAAAGATCTCCGCTTTGCCGACAATCCACTGGTCACCGGAGCCCCGCATATACGCTTTTATGCCGGTGTCCCCCTTCATTATCAGGGCTGTGCCGATGAAATCTGTCATCTCGGCACACTGTGCATTATTGATCAAACCCCCAAATATATGTCTGAAGCTGAACTTGCAGATTTAATTGATCTGGCGCGGCTTGCAGAGCGTGAACTTTCAGCCTCCCACATCGCCAGTATTGATGAACTCACTCATATTCAGAACCGGCGCGGCTTTATTTCACTGGCTCAGAAAGCATCATCCTTCTGTCAAAGAGAAAATAAACCTTACTCGCTTGCTTACATCGATTTAAATCAGTTTAAACCCATCAATGATCAGTTTGGCCATGCCGAAGGTGATAAAGCACTGCAAATGTTCGCCCAACTCATGCAGGAAAGCTTCAGGGAATCTGATGTCATCGCCCGGATGGGTGGTGATGAATTTGTCGTTTTGATGCCAGGCATCGATGAACACAATGCACAGATAGCAATCAACAGGTTCAGGACGCTGGTGAATCAATACAATCAGGATGCCGGCAATGGCTACGATATCATTTTCTGTGAAGGGTTGATTTCTGTCTCTCCCGGACACCATCAAACGATCGAAGCACTCCTGTGTGAAGCAGATAAGCTGATGTATCAAAACAAAAACATCAAGTCATCCGGCACAAAACCAGAATAAAGATCGGTTGATCTTCCATGTCATATCCATCATTGAACCCCACATCGGTGAACGCTTTGATTTCATTCGTCCCGTATTAAAAATCACAATGTCGATCCAAGTCATCAAAATAAATGACCATTTCGTTAGTTATCGGCTAGTTTTAATAAAAGACAGACATCAATTGAAGCGGGAATAGATCAAGGGGGCATTCAATGTTGAATCTGGGCTTTAAAACAACATTATTATTATCGGTGATTGCCATTGTAACGCTGACTGTTGGTTCATCGAATTACCTCTCATATCTCCGCGCAAGTGAGATTCTGCACGACTCGATTTATGAAGGTATCGAACAGCGGGTCAGTCTTGAAGGTCAGGCGGTGTCTGATTTCATTGGCTCCAAAACCAGTGCCGTCGTCAATCTGGCCAATGATTACCGGACATACCGGTATACGGACCAGCACGCAGAACGAATGCGGGTGGGAGCAATTTCAGCACTGATACCCACGTTAACGGTTGGGTTTGCAAACGGGGATGCCTATGCTTCCTATGAAAACAATATCTGGGTAAACGGTAAAAACCCCGACAGCTATGACCCGCGTAAACGGGGATGGTATCAGGATGCAATGCGCTCATCCGGCCCGATATTTACTGCGCCATACAATGATGCAACCACCGGAGAATTAATGGTCAGTATCGGTCAGCATGCCGGTGACGGAACCGTAATTCTTGCCGATATCCCTTTAACCGTCTTGTCTGAAACGGTCTCTCATATCAAAATTAACGGCGCTGTCGCCTTAATCATGACCGATGATTCAACAGTACTTGCCAGCACCTCTCCTGTGGTTAAAACCGGAGAAAAACTCACTGATTTTCCTGCACTGGTTCAGGTCGCACGGGGCGTGAAAAATCATGAGAATAAAATTATTGATTATAGTCTGAACAATGTTGATAAAGTCATGTTCTCCAAGAAAATTAAATACGGGAATAAAGACTGGTACATGCTGATAGGTATCGATAATGATGTGGTCTTCAGCCAGCTCTATGAGATGAGAACCAAATCGCTGATTCTGACGGTGATATATGTCGTTCTCAGTATTGTCGTCACGCTGCTGGTACTCAACTTCCTCTATCGCCCGATACTGGCGCTCAAAAAGACGGTCACCGGACTCAGTGAAGGCAATGGTGATTTAACCCAGCGCCTGGATGTGAAAACCAGTGATGACTTAGGACAAATTGCCGGTGGCATCAATAAGTTCATCGCCAGCCTGCAAAATATGATGCTCGATATTCAGGCATCTACCCTGACCCTGAAAGACAATATTGGCAAGCTCAAACTTCAGTCAGAAGATAATGCTTCAATTTTAAATCACCATGTTCAGGAAACTGAACAGATTGTGACGGCCATTGAAGAGATGAGTGCAACCGCTGATTCTGTGGCCCAGAATGCCGGTGACGCCGCTCAGTACACCAAAGAAGCTGCTGACATAGGAAGTAACGCACTGACAATTGTGGATGAAGCAAAATCCAGAGTCACCAATCTGGTCGATGACGTCGACACAACCGCCAACAGCCTGCAAGCCATGAGTGATGAAACCAAGGATATCAGTACCGTGCTGAATGTCATCGGTGATATTGCAGAACAAACCAATTTGCTGGCTTTAAATGCAGCCATTGAAGCGGCACGGGCCGGTGAACAGGGACGCGGGTTTGCAGTGGTCGCCGATGAAGTCCGGGCATTAGCCAGCCGGACCCAATCCAGTACCGAGGAAATAGAACAGGCTCTGAGTCGCCTGCTTTCACGCAACAGTCAGGTCGTCGAAGCAATGAACGGCACCAAATCAGCCTGTCAGGAAACTTCAGAGACCACAGAGCAAGTCAGTCACAGTATCAATTCATTAACTGAGCAGGTTTCCGGCATTACCGAGCTCACCATCCAGATTGCCACGGCAGCGGAAGAACAGAGCAGTGTGTCTCAGGAAATCAGCCGCAATATGACGGCTATCAATGATATCGTGACACAACTGAATAAAAACGGAGAAGAAAGTCTTCACCAAACAGAAAACATTAACGATGTGAATACCAGTCTGGCAGGAATCGTCGGACAATTTAAACTGCAGTAAAATAAAATACTGGATAGCTATTCATTTCAGGATAGTTATTCATTTCAGGATAGTCATTCATCTCAGGATAGTCATCTTCATTGATGGCTATCCTGACGTCCCCCGACCCAATCCAAAGTAAACATACAAGCGGTATACAAATTCACCCAACAAATAGATCTAAAGGCATATCACTACAGCTAAATATACAAATAAGGTGATATAAACCACACGATATACATCAACACACAACCCCCATCTTTAAATAAAACAAAAAGTTACAAACTTAATCATAATCATAGAAAATTATTTTCATAAAAAACATTTCTAAAATCTATTCCATAACAACATTCAAATATGTTATACCAACACTCACGGCGATAAATGAATATTTATTGCTCAATATTAATTTTATATGACAAATTAAATGAATAAACATCATTTAAAAATGAGTGAAAGAGGTTATTAATGGTGGGTTTTGGTTTTAAGAAAACACTTCTGTTTTCGATCATTGCAATCGTGGCAATTACGCTGGGTTCATCCAGCTTCCTGTCTTACCACGAAGCCAGTGATATTTTCAGAGCATCGATTTATGCCGATATGGAAGAACGGGTTAATATTGAAGCTCAGAAAATTACAGATTTCTTTCAAATGAAAGCAGAAACTGTTTCCAGAGTCGCAGATGACTACCGCCATCATCAATATACCGATGAACATATCGAACGCATGCGGGTTGCCGCTGCGGCATCAGGTATTCCGGAGCTCAAAGTCGGGCTTGCCAATGGCGATGCATACGTTTCTTACTCTGATGACGTTTGGGTCGACGGTAAAAAACCTTCTGGCTATGATCCCCGTAAAAGAGGCTGGTATCAGGATGCACTGAAATCGTCCGGCACAATTTTCACTGCCCCTTACCGTGATATCACAACCGGTGAACTGATCATCAGTATCGGTAAACATGCAGGCCATGGCACCGTCATTCTGGGTAACATTCCCCTGAGTGTTTTATCCGAAGCTGTTTCAGAAATTCACTTAAAAGGTATCGTGGCATTAATTATCGCTGATGACTCAACAATTCTGGCCAGCAGCTCCGCGGTCGCCAAAACGGAAACAAAACTGTCGTCTTATCCGGATCTGGCAGATATTGCCCGGAAAGTCGTCACACAGCAGGTGGAACATGGTGAATATGACTACACCTTAAACGGTGTCAACAAAGTGATGTTTGCCCGGAAAATCAACTATGGTGACAAAAGCTGGTACATGATGATTGGCCTCAATAAAGACGTTGTCTTTAAGAAGCTTAATGACATGAAATATAAAGCTTTAATTCTGGCCAGTCTTTATATCGCACTGAGTATCATCGTAACGCTGCTGGTCCTGAATTATCTCTATCGCCCGATTCTGGCACTGAAAAAGACCATAACCGGTTTATCTCAGGGCAATGGTGATCTGACCCAACGTCTCGAAGTGCAATCAAACGATGACCTCGGCCAGATTGCTGATGGAGTCAATCAGTTTATTGCCAGCCTGCAAAACATGATGCTGGACATTCAAGCTTCAACCCTCAGTCTGAAAGACAACATCTCCAGCCTGAAAACACAATCTGATGATAATGCCACCATACTGAACCAGCATGTGCAGGAAACCGAGCAGGTTGTCACCGCGATTGAGGAGATGAATGCAACAGCGGATTCTGTCGCTCAGCACGCCGGTGATGCAGCACAACTGACCAAAGAAGCGGAAACGATTGGCAACAACGCGCTAACGGTGATGGATGAGGGTAAAAATAAAGTCGTCAGTCTGGTCGATGAAGTCGGCACCACGGCCAACATTCTTCAGCTGATGAGTGAAGAAACCAAAGAGATCAACGCAGTTCTGACTGTGATTGGCGACATTGCCGAACAAACAAATTTACTGGCTCTGAATGCTGCCATTGAAGCCGCCAGAGCTGGTGAACAAGGACGGGGATTTGCTGTCGTCGCCGATGAGGTGCGGGCACTGGCCAGCCGCACGCAGTCAAGCACCGAAGAAATTGAACAGGCACTGAATCAGCTGCTTTCAAGAAACACAGAGGTTGTTAACTCAATGAATGCCACCAAATCGACGTGCCAGCAAACCTCTGACACCACAGAGCGGGTGAGTCAGAGCATCACTTCACTGACCGATCAGGTCACCGGGATTACTGAGTTGAGCATTCAAATTGCAACCGCTGCGGAAGAGCAAAGCAGCGTCTCTCAGGAGATCAGCCGGAATATGAGTACGATTAACAGCATGGTGAACCAGCTCAATGAGAATGGTGAAGCAACAGCACTGCAAACCGGGAACATTACCCGGGTGAATAACGACCTGATAGCCATCATCAATCAGTTTAAACTTCAGTAACAACAGATTATCTGGCTGAAAACATTTGTGGCGGGACGATTTCACTGCCGCCACAAATTGCACAAAAATAAGCAAAACACCCTCGATAAATGTAAATAAACTGTTATATATCAGTGACTAACCAATGTAACAGACAATAAAAAATCCATATTCTTGAGACACAAGACTAATAATTTGGATTAAAACAAAAAAACAAATGACTAAATCGTCATTTAACTTCAAGATTTACCGGTATATATACCCATATATGGGTATACACATATTTTGTTATGCCGAATCGTAAGCAAAGGAGTTTTATGATGAATTTCGGTTTCAAAAAAACACTCTTACTCTCCATTATTACCATAGTGACCGTAACTGTAGGTTCATCAAATTATCTGTCCTATCTTCGTGCCAGCGATATTTTCAGCACCTCCATCTACAACGGCATGGAAGAGCGGGTGTCTCTGGAAGCCCAAAAAGTAGCCGGTTATATCAAAACCAAAACAGATTCAGTGGCGAATATTGCCAGTGACTACCAGGCACACCAATATAGCAGCGATCACGCAGAGCGCATGCGGGTTGCCGCATTATCGGCTCATATTCCGGCACTGACTGTCGGCTTTGCCAACGGTGATGCGTATGCATCGTTCTCCAACAGCAATTGGGTTGACGGTAAAAACCCACCAGATTATGACCCCCGGAAACGAGGCTGGTATCAGGATGCGATGCAAACAACCCGTGCTATCTTCACACAGCCCTATCATGATGCAACAAGCGGAGAACTGATGGTCAGTATCGGCAAACAAGCCAGTCATGGCACGGTTATTCTGGCTGATATACCACTGACGATCTTATCTGATACCGTGGCTCAAATTCAGCTCGATGGCGTTGTAGCCCTGATTATTACTGAGGACTCCACCATACTTGCCAGCACATCTCAGGCGGTGAAAGTCGGCGATAAACTGATACATAATCAGGATCTTTCTAATATGGTTCACCGACTGACAGCCAGTGATCATGCCATTGTTGACTACACACTGGATCAGGTCGAAAAAGTCATGTTTTCCCGGAAGATAAAATACGGCGATAAAAACTGGTACATGCTGATCGGTCTGGATAAAGATGTGATTTTCAGTAAGTTAAATGAGATGAAATACAAAGCCATGGCACTGACAGCGATTTATGTGGTGCTCAGTATTATCATTACGCTTTTGGTGCTGAATTTCCTCTATCGTCCGATTCTGGCACTGAAAACCACGATTATCGGCCTTTCGCAGGGAGATGGCGATTTAACCCAGCGTCTTGAAGTGAAAACCAACGATGATTTGGGCCAGATGGCCGACGGTGTCAACAAATTTATTGCCAGTCTGCAAACCATGATGTTAGACATACAAGCATCCACACTCACGCTGAAAGACAATATTTCCCGGCTGAAACATCAGTCAGAAGACAATGCCTCCATTCTGAATCAGCACATGCATGAAACGGAACAGGTTGTCACCGCAATTGAAGAAATGAGCGCTACAGCAGATTCTGTTGCACAAAATGCAGGAGAAGCGGCTCAGTTCACCAAAGAAGCAGCAACGATCGGCAGCAATGCTCTGATGGTCATGGATGAAGGAAAAGCCAAAGTCATCAGCCTGGTAGATGAAGTCGATACCACAGCAAGCAGCTTACTGGCGATGAGTGAAGAAACAAAAGGCATCAATGAGATTCTGAATGTCATTGGCGGCATTGCCGAACAAACCAACCTGTTGGCACTCAACGCAGCCATTGAAGCAGCAAGGGCCGGAGAACAGGGACGCGGCTTTGCCGTAGTTGCTGATGAAGTCCGGGCACTGGCCAGCCGGACCCAGGCCAGTACCGAAGAAATTGAGCAGGCGCTGACGCATTTGCAATCAAGAAACGCCCAGGTTGTCGACGCAATGAACGCAACCAAAGTCACCTGTCAGGAAACCTCTGAAAGTACAGAAGAAGTCAGCCATAGCATTACTGCTTTAACCGGTCAGGTTTCCGGTATCACTGAGCTCAGCATGCAAATTGCGACAGCAGCTGAAGAACAAAGCAGTGTGTCTCAGGAAATCAGCCGCAATATGAATGCAATCAATGATATGGTGACACAACTGAATCAGAATGGTGAAGACACAGTCCAACAAACAGATAATATCGATCAGGTTAACGCCGGACTCATCAATATTCTCAATCAGTTCAAACTGAAATAACCCCGTATCTTCACAATAAAAAATCCCTCATAAAAAATGAGGGATTTTTTCGTCACTGCGCAGGCAAATACCAGTCAATCATGGTGTTATCGCTTTATGACAGACCGCTTCAATATTATGTCCATCCGGGTCAATCACAAAAGCACCATAATAATTTGCATGATAATGCTCCCGGATCCCCGGCGGACCATTATCTTTCGCGCCGGCAGAAATTGCAGCCTGATAGAAACGGTCGACGTCTTCACGGGAGTCCGCAAGAAACGCAATATGCATTGGGTGTTGCACCATTTCACCGGTACCAATCCAAAACTCCGCTTTATTCTCTTTTCCGAAACCAGCCCAGCCGTACACTTCCTTCACCAGCTCAATGCCTAATGGTGCCAGTGATTTGAGGTAAAATGCTTTACTCTTGCCGAAATCAGAAACCCCCATACCGATATGATCAATCATCATGATGTCACCCCCGTTTTATATTCAGCGATACACAATAAAAATCATCACATAAAGCACTGTATATTCATACAGATAAAGAATCAAGAGAACGATGCAATGAAATCAGCCAGAAAACAGAGAAAGATATGAGGAAAACAGAGAAAGATATGAGATAGCAGCATAAAAAAGTTCAGGGGCTCGCATACCCCTGAACAAAAGATGAAGAAGGATCCAGAATATAATTATTGTTGAACCAGTGTCAGCACGACTTCACCACTGTAAGTTCCCGCTTCAATGTCAGTCGCTTCCCCATTGACTGTCATTTGCACGGTATAACCCACAGGCGCTTGTATGGTCGCGCTGTCAGCCAGTGTCAGTTTGCCCAGATAAGAATCATGCTGAATCAGCCATGATGATGAAGCATCAAATGAAGCACTGATTCCCCAGTTAGCCGTTGCACCATAATAGTTACCATTCAGGCTGGAATCATCACCATTGCCATCGGTATAAGACAGGGATTCAACGTTCCACAAGCCGTTAGAACCATCCGCAAACGAGCCGGTAAACATCGTACTGTTAAATGTCACACTCATTGCTGAAGAACGCGCTGACGAACGACCTTCCACAGCACGGGTCACATCCCCTTCATTCCAGACCACACCAGACACTCTGGACTGGTTGAACGTAATCACAGGACTGGAACCCGCCTCAGAAGAAACCAGATAACGGTAATCTTTCCGGTTCAGGTTCTCAGCTTTACACTGATTCAGCTCAAGATTGATGCCTGATGCTTCAAATTCGAAAACAGAGCTCGTCAATCCGCCATAACTGCTGCCCACAGTCAGATAAGGCACATCAGAAAAGTCGGTGCTGCCGGTATATTGGCCTGCAGAGTAATTGTAATACGTGTTGTCCAGCACACTACTGCGCAGAGGTGTATTGGCAGTATAATGGCGTCCGGCAAGCTGACTCAGCGTCTGCAGTAATGTGCTCTGCGCATCGGCAGTCACATCATAATGGTCACACAGCTGGCCGAGAGTCATCTCCGGATCACTCATCATATAATGCATCAGTTCAGCACCACCACTGGCAGTCTCCCATGCCGCAACCGCTTTGGCTGCTGTCTCTCCGGTCACATAACCAAATGAGTTATTGCTGGCCTGAAACGACACCTTGGTAAACGTTGAGGTTGATGAACTGTTAATTCCTCCCCGGTTTCGAAAGCCTATCTGACCGGATATCTGGCTGTTCTTCATGCTGAATGTCCCACCGGAAGCAGAAACGACACCGGCATCCATCCGGGAGACAAACGATGAATTTTCTGCGGTGATGATACCGCCACCGATCACGTAAGCACCGGCAGAACGGTTCCCGTAAACCCGGGTGTGGAAGTTCTTCACTTCAACCACGCCATTGCCGAAGTCATTTGCCAGCGCCGACGCCTGTCCGACCGCATAACTACCGTAGATACCGGTAATCGCATTGACATCTTCCAGATACGCATACCCGCCGTACACAACATCAGCCGCATGGTTATTCCAGCCCTGCAGGTTCATATCTGCGTTGTACAGTTTGACAGAAGAAGTATCAAACGGTGCAGAACCGGTTTCTGTGTCGGTTCCTGATGCACCGGCAATAATCCCGTTGGCACCATCGCCGGTTGCGCTTAACGTACTTCTTGGTCCGGTCAGACTTCCGACTGTAATTGCCCCCCCATTGGTCGCATACAGCAGCGCATTCATGCCCCATTCCATCACAATTTCATTGTTATAGGTGCTCAGACCGCTTTCATAAGACATTTTGGCCCAGTTACCGACAGAAGTAGAGTTTGCATGCAGCTCATCGACTGTCACCGAACCATAGTTTGTCGCCCACAACACACTGCGCTCTTCATTGATTGCCGCTTCCAGCGGCTCGCCATCTTTATCTGTATCAGCAAAGAGGACTGTTTTTGTCACCGCATCACTTTCACCATCCGCTTTCACCACGGCATTGGCAAACGACAAATAAACCGGATTCAGGATATTCCGCGCACTCAATCCGTTCAGGTTATCATTGTCACTGACAATGGAAGTCGAGTTATAAGCATAAGAGATCGTATAAGGTGAGTAATAAAGCGTATCAATATCACCATCAGAATCCGTATCCCGCCAGGTCACATATTTATAGTAACCACTGCCGGTTGAAGGGAATAATCCGCTGGTGCTGTCCGCTGAGACAGACTCTCCGGTTTTCACATCGTACGCCACGGCTGCGTCATCCACGGTCACCGGATTTCCGTTGAGATAATATCCGGCAGCAAACTGCAGTTTACTTTTAACCTCGCTGTAAGATGAATCAGCGGCAATTGCGGTATTTAACGTCTCAGCATCTGCTGCTGTCAGAGAACGGAATGTTTTACTTAACTCATCTTCAGTGACGGTGCTTTCAAATCCGGAATAAATTTCAACAACCTGCGCCTCTGCAACATAATCGGCACCACTGAAGGTGACCGAACTGCCATCGACCGCGACATCATCACTCTCGTGGCTGGCACTTTCTGCAATTGCAGTAATCGCAGAAGTCGTCAGTTCATAGCCGGAAGGAGTGGTGACATTGAGATAATTCCCCCCTGCAATGGCCGCCGCAGTTGAGTTGGTGAGCGTGACAGATATCGCTTCACTGCCTGTTGTCACCACGGATTTTCCCCCGGCGGAGGTCTGTGTTGTTGAGGAAGGAAGGTAAAGCGCCGCATTCCCGCTGCTTTGAAATGCAGCATCATCAATGACAACATCCGGATTCGCAAAAGAAATAATCGCGGCGGTATTCAAATCATAAAATGCCCAGTCTGAAACATCAGTCACGGTATCAGGCACATAAACCGCAGCAATTTCACTGTGGTGACCAAACGCCTGAGAAGCAAGTTTCGTCACCGGCGCACCACCTAACACACTGGGAACTATCACAACACTATCGGATTTTCCCGCATAGTAAGTCAGAGTACTTGTCACTGTTTTGGTATCACCGGATGTTGTGGTAATGACATCAAATGACCAGTTACCTTCTGTCGCAGACACCTGGGTCGTTGTGCTGGTTTCTTCGCCACCCGGAGGTGCTCCCGGTGGGGTGCCCTGAGAAGTATCATCTGTTGAATCTGTTGTCGCCGAATAAGCAGGTAATCCGGCAAAAAGAACACCTAAAAGTAAAACCCGGCAAGGGTTTAACCGAAAAGTTGGTTTCATAGTACGCTCCACTGTGAGTGCTTTTCATGCTGTCCGGCGTAGCGTTAAACCGGTATGGCATTGTCTACAACGCGATTATATTTTTATGTAACCCCATGATATGAATAATAAAAATATCAATACGTAAACAAAAAACTGATGAAAAGCTGATTTTATAAAACTGATAGCACACTATCACAGCAGGGATGACCACCATAGATTTCAACGGGTAAATGAAAGTAAACGAGTGTCAAGTAGCGTAAATAGACAATAAATCAGGATATTTTCCGGGGTGTAAGTTCCATTTCAAAGCAAGCTCCATTTCAAACACGCTCTAGTCATTTTTCCGGGTATATAACAAATGAAAAAAGAGACGAGAGGTCCACAGAGTACCACTCGTCTCAGGCAGGTATATCAAATTGTTTTTTTATACTTCAAATTGACTGGATCATACGCGATCAGACAATCTTGGGTTGTCCGTCAGAGGTTGTTGCCCCTCCGTCTACCGGTAAATTCACCCCGGTGAGGAAAGAGGCATCATCACTGACTAAAAAAGTCACAACCGACGCGACTTCTTCCGGCTCAGCCGCCCGGCCAAGGGCAATTCTTTCATTAAACTTATCACGAACTTCCTGAGGCCAGCCATTGGTCATATTGGTTTTCACCAGGCTCGGACACACAGCATTAATCCGCACACCAGCTTCACCATGATCTAATGCCATTGCCCGTGTCAGGTTCACAACCGCTCCCTTGGCAGCGCAATAGAATGCCGCTCCCCAGTCACCGCCAAGTCCGGAAACCGAAGCCGTATTCACAATACAGCCCTTGGTTTTCAGCAGTTCCGGCAGAGCAAATTTTGAACAATACACCACACCGTCAATGTCAACACCGGAAATTTTCTTCCAGTCTTCAACACTGGTTTCCAGCACAGAGCCCGGTATATGAACGCCCGCATTATTCACCAGAATATCCAGCTGACCAAAGCGATTCACTCCCTCAGCCACCATCGTTTCGACCTGTTGTGGATCGGAAACATCGACCTTCAGTGTCATCACTCTTTGTACATCAAACTGCTGTGCCGTTTGTGCCAGTTGTTCCTGATTCCAGTCCACTAAAATCAGTTTTGCACCCTCGGTATACAATCTGCGGGCAATTGCAGCACCAATCCCGTTTGCAGCACCTGTCACAAGTGCTGTTTTACCCTCAATACCTTTCATTTGCTACTCCTCGTAACGTCATTTCTCTTTGATTAATATGAATAATCTCAATAAAACGACGTACAGAATACGCCTTAACTGAATACAGAATCAAGGGTTCCGACTTTTCTTGGTGCCATTAATTTATGGTTATCTTTATAATCAACTGGTATCGCAACGACAACCGGACCTTCGGTTTCCATCGCTTCCCTCAGAACCGGCATCAACATGGAAGGCTCAGTAACAGCCATCCCTTTCGCACCGAATGAATCGGCATAAGCTTTAAAATCAATTGGTCCAAAATCAACACAGGCGTGACGCTGATATTTTTTCAGTTCCTGGATCGCCACCATGTTGTAGCCGTTATCCACCCAGATAATATGTACAATATTGCTTTTCAGGCGGACTGCAGTTTCAAGTTCCATACTGGATTGCATGAATCCGCCATCACCGGAAACTGAAATCACTTTCTGACCAGGATTCAATAAACTTGCACCAATCCCCCAGGGCAGTGCAACCCCCATGGTTTGCTGTCCATTTGAAATCAGCATCTGACGCGCCCGGAAGCAACTCAGATAGCGGGCGATCCAGATATGGAAACTTCCCATATCAAGACACAGGGTTGTATCCGGCGTAATCACAGCCTGCATCGCTTTAAGCACTTCCAGAGGATGGAATCCATCCAGATAAGATTTAGACGAGTAATGAGTGATAATCTCACGCTGTTGTGCAACTTCACTCAAAATAGTACTGGCGGTCAATGAAAGCTGGCTTTTATCGCTCAGTCTTTCTGTCATCATATCCAGTGTTTTTGCGATGTGACCAATCACTTCAACACAAGGCTGATAGCAGCGGTCAAAGTCGGCAGCCATCACATCCAGATGAACCACCGGTGTATGTTGCTGATTCCACAGCTCCGGATCATACTCAATCGGGCTGTAACCAATGGTCAGAACTAAATCAGCATCTGCCAGCAACAGGTCACCGGGCTGATTATTGAATAATCCGATCCGTCCACCAAAACGGTGGTAATAACTGATATCAACTGCACCAGCTGCCTGATAAGTGCCAACAACCGGTAGCTGGGTTTTTTCAAGAAAACGACCAATGGCTGATGCATTTTCCGGACGGCTGGCCTGCAATCCAAGTAAAACCACACACCGTTTCGCTTTGCTGATTTCTTTCACCGCATCAAGAATTGCATCCTGATCCGCTGCCCCCTGCACGGGCTGGTGATTGGGCACAATCATGTCATTCGAGGTCATATCACCCAAAACATCCTGTGGCAGGCTGACGAAAGAAGACCCGGCTCTGCCATATTCCGCCGCCCGGAAAGCATTTGCCATGACTTCACCCGCAGCATCTACATGCTGAATTTCAGCGCTGTACTTCGTGACCGGACGAAAAATATTGACGGTATCCATACTCTGGTGAGTCAGTTTTTCTTTATCTGCCCGTTTCACGGCACCACCAATTGCAACCAGCGGATCACCTTCCGATGTCGCCGTTGCCAGACCAGAAAGTAAATTGCCGCATCCCGGTCCTGAAGTCACCATTGTCACACCGGCTTTTCCGGTTAAACGACCGACGACACCAGCCATAAATGCGCCATTAGCTTCGTGACGCACCGGGATCATTTGAATATTGGTATCCTCAATCGCATCGAACAGCCGGTCAATTTTTGCACCGGGAATACCAAAAATGAATTTTGTGCCTTGTTGCTCCAGTTGACGTGCAATTAACTGAGCGCCGTTGATGGATGCTTCAGGCTGAGTTTCATGCATTTTATGTACAGTTGATGATTTCATAGCGGCAACCTCGTTGATTATCTTCAATATTTTGTATTTATATATGGTGTGTTTGCAGCACCGACGTTTTTGTTAAAGCAAGCTATTGCTCAGTTTTTTCTATTGCTGCCTGAATGTCTTCAGGGTTCAGATTAGCGTCCAGGAAATCCACGGTCGTCGGTGTATCAATGAACAGTTTTGAAACCCGGCCAATCTGAATCTTGCCTGATTTCACCTGATATTCCTGAATGTGTCCGCCCCCCAGTCTGTCATCGGTAATAAAGTGCTCGTGATATCCGGGAACATTAATTCCGGTGAAGTACTCTGGCGTGCGAAAGCCGACAACAACACCTTTCGCATTCTCAAAAGTGAACGTGGGTTGTTCTTCAACGACTTCCACCATGGGCCGGTAGGGCCGCTCCTGCTTTGGAACTGTTCTGGTCCGGACAAAGTTAAATTCACCATCAATCCGCACCGCACAGAAAAGGTTCTGGCTGGGTGCAAATTCATTCACGATCTGATGAATTTGTTCTCTGCTGACCGGACGTACCAAAGGCAGTTCGATTTCAGGTTTGAACCAGGTCATCACAGCAAACGGCGTACACTGTTCATGGCGAGCGCGATTTGCAGAACCATCTGACTTCAGCTGGAAGACTTCGCTGTCAAAAGCAATCAGCTCTCCATCCAGTTGATTAAATGTCCCTAATCCAAAGTCGCCATGTTCCAGCAGTTCTTTGATTGTGGTTGTGCCTTCATAAACCCCGGCAATTAAAGCGCTCATGAGTGAGGTCTGATAAATTTCCCCCTCTCCGGTTTCCTGATGATAACGTTGAAATGCGTTTGCGACATGAACCGGACAATCACAGACCTGTGCTGTTAATCTACTCATTATTTTCCCCTCGCTTCTATGCAAGTTAATGTATAAATACATTGACTTCTGAGGGCGTCTGAATCCAATATAAATTAGATTAAATTCGATACGGAAAAAATATGGAACTTCGTTACCTGAAGTATTTTGTGGCTGTCGCAGAAACTAAACACTTCACCAGAGCCGCAGAAAGACTGGGAATTGCCCAGCCTCCGCTTAGTCAGCAGATAAAAAAACTGGAACATGAAGTCGGTGCACCACTCTTCAACCGGCTGACCCGTGGTGTGGAATTGACACCGGCCGGGGAAACACTTTATCCGCATGCTGTAAGAATTTTATCTTCAGTTGATGAAGCCCTGAGTAAGGTTCAACAGGTCGCAAGGGGTGAAATTAATAAGATCAAGCTCGGATTTGCCACCTCGACCGGTATGCTGGAAAAAGTTTTAACACTTGTACACCGGTTTCAGTCACGCCATCCGGATATTCAGATTATTCCGTCTGAAGTACCGATGCCGCAACTGGTCGACAATCTGCTGGACAAAAACGTAGATATCGCTTTTCTGCGCCTGCCCTGTTACGCTAGTGAAAAGCTGGAAAAGTGGGAATTGTTTGATGACCCGTTTGTCGCGGTATTACCCGAGTCTAATCCGCTGAGCCACCATCATCAGTTGTCACTGCACCAGCTGAAAGATCAGAAGCTGGTTGTTTTTCCCAGAGAAACAGGGCCAGGTTTATTTGATGCGCTGCACCAGGCTTTGGACAATTTTGACATCAAACCACAAAGTAATATCAGTGCACCACAGCTTCGAGCAACCGTTTCCATGGCGCTGGCCGGTATCGGGATTGCGTTGGTGCCACAATCTCTGACCGAGCATCTCAGCGGACAGAGTAAAATTATTCCCGTCAGTGATATGCCACTGTCCAGCCGGGTGGTGTTGTCATGGAACAAAACATCTTTGAGTGAACCGGTGCGACAGTTTATCGCTCTGACAAAGTCCTATGGTATTGCATAAAATGTCCTGTGGTATGTCATCATATGGTATTGCATAACATAAATCGTGACTCACATTCACCAGGATCAACAGCCTCTTCTGACCACCTCAAAAAACGGGATTCAGCGTGTTACCGTTAATTTCAGGTCAAAATACTGAAATTTTACTGTTAGCACGCCCTTTGAATAAGCAAAGATTGTCGTATATCAATGAGATAAATTCCTCCTCTCCCACTGATACGCAACTATACTGATATCGACATTTTTCAATGTCCCCTTATAATAAAAACGATGTTTTATTCATCATATTGTCATGCGGGTGACATCAAACTCTCATTAAAAGAGCACAGTATTGAAATATCACCAAACTAGCATGACTTGCAGAAGACTGAAACGAGGTTGATATGTTATCAAATAGCCCTTTTAAACTGCCGAGAAAGACCCCCTTCGGCCTTGGCGAACATCTGACAGAGTGGGCAACCGGATTACGTAAGCTCGATAAATTTTATGCCCAGCGTCCTGCAGGTTGCGATACCAGAGAGTTCTTAAGGTTTACGCTGGAAATTCTTGGCATTGATTATCAGGTCGTGAAAGGTGGTCTGGGACATATTCCTGCTTCGGGCCCGGCTGTCATTGTCGCGAATCATCCTCTGGGCTGTGTTGAAGGTGTGATTCTGGCAGAGCTTCTTCTTCAGGTCCGTTCTGATGTACAAATTCTGGCAAACCATTATCTGAAAACCGTCCCTGAACTGGATTCACTTTTCATCGGTGTAGACGTGTTTAAACCCAACTCAAATCTTTCTGCTGTACGGGCTGCACACCGGCATCTCGCTGATGGCGGGCTGCTGCTGATTTTCCCGGCCGGTGAAGTTTCTCACCTTGTCAAAGACAAACAGCAACGTCTGCAGGATATTGAATGGAGCCAGTCGGTCAGTAAACTGGTCCGGAAAAATAAAGCGATCTCTGTACCGGTATTTATTAACGGGCAGAATTCAAAACGTTTTTATATGGCTGGTAAAATTCATCCGCTGCTCAGAACGCTGATGCTCGGACGTGAATTACTGAACAAGAAGTCATCCAAACCGATTGAAATTGCCATTGGCCAGCAAATTCAGTTTAAAGAAATGAAATCGCTGACTGATGAGCAGCTGGTTCATTACCTGCGTTTTAATACATATTTACTCAACCCGGCCACGAAACAGCTGCGGAACAAAGAAATGGGTGATCAAAGCCTGCCACCGATTGCCGGACGCTTACCCATCGAAGATCTGAAACAGGATATTGACCGTCTGACCCCGGAAGAGCATCTGTTAACCCATAACGAATTTGATGTGTACTGTGCCCGGCCAGAGTCCATTCCGGCAATCATGCATGAAATTGGCAGGGTTCGTGAGCAAAATTTCCGTCAGGTTGGTGAAGGAACAGGTTTGTCTCTGGATGTTGATAAATTTGATCGCGATTATTTGCATCTGTTCATCTGGGATCAGGATAAAGAACAGTTAGTCGGTGCCTATCGCCTCGGACTGGTTGATCAACTGATGGAAAGACACGGCTTATCCGGTCTGTATTCCAGCACCTTGTTTAATTATGACCCGAAATTCATTCAAAAGATGGGTAAATGCATTGAAATGGGGCGTTCCGTCGTTGCAGAAGCATACCAGCGAAATATGACCTCTTTGCTGCTGCTCTGGAAAGGGATCGCCACATATGTCAGCCGTAATCCCGAATATACCCACCTGTTCGGCCCGGTCAGTATCAGTAACGACTATAGTGAAGATGCCCGTCAAATCCTGACAGAAAGTCTCTCCGTCAATTACTACGATCAGCAGCAGGCCCAGCTGGTCTCTCCGACCAACCCATTACCGAAAAATCATCATTATGACTGGCATAAATCTCTGTTAAATGCCTTGTCTGATTTGCAGTTACTTTCCCGCCTGATCGCCCGGATTGATGATGGCAAAGGTGTTCCGGTTTTATTGCGCCAATACCTGAGCCTGAACGGGAAACTGGTCTGTTTCAATGTCGATCCTGACTTTAACGACGCCCTTGATGGCCTGATTGTGGTTGACCTGCGTCAGGTGCAGGAAAAAACACTGGGCCGGTATATGGGCAACGAACACGCCAAAGAATACCTGACCTGTCATCAAAAATAGTCATTCAATCGTGATGAGATAACCACCTCGCTTCTCCGGTATTACACCGCCAGTGGGCCGGAGAAGCGCCTTCCCCCTCATTCATTATCAAATAAACCAATCCCCCGTGAATCGCCCGGCTCTCCCCGATTAAGACAGCTCAGTTCCGGTTAACTTGACGCATATAATCATCCGGTGACAGGAAAAAATATCATGAAACACCTTAACCTGACCGCCCCGGTTGGCGCCGGGGCAGTGAATGAACCTGACGATGTGCTGAATATCCAACGGGCTTTGAATCAGATTGCTGAAAAAATCGGACTGACCACACCCCTTGCGGAAGATGGCAGAATCCTGACAGATAATCATGACTCTCCAACCTGCAATGCTATCGGTTTAATGCAGCAGACGCTGTGTCAGTTTCAACATCCGGACATGCGGATTGACTGCAACGGTAAAACCCACAAAACACTGGATCTGGCGCTGGAACCCGAAGTCAGCTTTGAAGAGATGTTCACCGCCGGGGGATCACCTCAGCAAGGACTGACAGAAGATGATTTTCACGCGGCGTCTGAAGTACTTCGTTGCGAAACCGCTGCCATTCAGGCCGTTTCCGAAGTGGAGTCAGCAGGGAGCGGATTCTTCAGTAACAAGCTGCCAATCATCCTGTTTGAAGCCCACAAATTTTCCGGTTTTACCCATCACAGATTTGATGACACTCACCCGCACATTTCTTCCCGCAAATGGGACCGCTCACTTTATCTGGGAGGAGAAAAAGAGTATGACCGGCTGAAGCAGGCGATGGCGCTTGACAGCACTGCCGCACTGAAATCAGCCTCTTACGGACGTTACCAGCTGATGGGATTCAATTACCAAAGCGCGGGCTACGACAATGTTCAGAGCCTGGTTCACAGCATGGTGACGTCCGAACGCAATCACCTGATGGCCTTTATTCACTTCATTAAGTCAAACCCGAAACTACATCAGGCCATGCAGCGTCTGAACTGGCCGGAATTTGCCCGTGAATATAACGGCCCCGGCTACGCCGCCAATCACTATGATGTCCGCCTGCAAACCGCTTATGAGCATTTTAATCAGCATGCGCATAAGTAGTTGCCTGATACCGATTTTCCTGAATCGATTCTTTCATCAATCAATCATCCCGCAGATCCATGAGAAGGAGCTGAATTTTGATTACATCCAATATCCGGGAAACAGCGAAAGCATACGATAGTTATCATGGCATTGGGCTGTACTGTACCCGTTATCCTCAAGCGAATGCCCGTGTACTGAACACCATTTTTGATGTGTTATCAAAGATGCCAAAACCGTGTCGGGTACTGGATTATGGCTGTGGATATGGTCGCTATCTCTATCCGATCCTCAAACAGACCCAACACCATGTTTATGGATATGATATCAGCGAAGTGGCGATTTCACAGGCCTTGACGAACCTGAATGAGTTTCAGGAACGAATGTCACTCTTCAACCATCATGAGACACTGGATGATGCACTGAATCATGGTGACCATAACAATAGTAATCATAACAAGAGTGACCATAACAAGAGTGATCATGCAGGAAAGATCGATGCAGGATTACTGCTGTTTGGCGTTTTGTCTCACCTGAAAGGGAAAGATGAACGATGCCGGTTATTAAAGTGGTTTTATCAGCATCTGCACCCGGATCATGGCCGGTTAATTCTGTCTGTTCCGAACCGGCGACGGCGTTTTCTGTATCATCAGTGGCAGACAAAACGCCATCATCCGGAAATACCAGCTGGCGATATTACTTATCACCGGCATCAGTCTGGCCGGAAAATCCCGCTCTATTATCATCTCTATCAATGCCATGAACTGACATCAGAACTGGAAGAAGCCGGATTTGAACTTGAGCATTTAACTGCCGAAAGTTTTTTTCCGGAACGGACTGTGCTCAATTCCCCTTTATTAAGCAAGCTCGACCACAGACTCTGTGAATGCCTTCCGGTATCTGCAGGCTACGGTATCCTGGCTGTGGCGAGGAGGCGGACATGAAATATCGTCACACCTTCTTCCTGTGTCTGCTCTGCTGTATCTGGCTACAATCTGCTTATGCCGCTGATTTATTAGAAAAAATCAGAGACAGGGGCGTCATCGTGATCGGCGTTAAAATCGACTATCCCCCCTGGGGAATGATCGATAAAAACCAGCAACACGCCGGATTTGAGCCCGATATCGGGCGGCAAATTGCCAAAGAACTGAATGTTAAAGTCAGGTTCAAGGCCGTCACCAGTGCCAACCGCTTTCAAAAACTGAATGAAAAAGATGTTGATATGCTGATCGCAACCGTCGGTGATACCCAGAAAAGACATCAACAAGTCCATATGGTTCTTCCTCACTATTTCCGCAGTGGTGTCACCGTACTGGCCCACTACAGCAAAGAGATCCGGCTCTGGGCTGATCTGATCGGGAAACCGGTCTGTTTAACAGCAGGGGCCTATTTCAACAAAACGCTGGTACAAAACTACCGGATAGAACCGATTATTCTGATGAGTAACCGGGATGTAAAGCTGGCGCTGCTCACCAATAAATGTCAGGCATGGGCTTATGACAACAGCAGTCTGTTTCACCTGAGTCAAATGCCTCAATGGCAGGATTATGAACTGCCGCTGGAGTCAATTCTGCCCATCCACTGGTCACTGGTTACCCGAAAAGATACGGCTTCAAAATCGCTGGCTTCATGGTTATCCGGGTTTCTGATCAAACATATCCGTCAGGGGGATTTACTGACCTGGGCCAAAGGCTGGGATTTGCCGGATCAACACTATCTTCAACAACAACATCAGCTCTGGCTGAGCAAGGATGAAAACGGTCAGCCGGTGTGTAGTCACTTCCCTTCCGCGGCCAACCGGGGGCTCTGTTTCGAACCCACATTGAGCCTGACAAATCCCTCAACCCATACTTACTGGCCATTTGACAAATTTGACAGCGAGTTACTGGCTCAGTCTTTACTGCATACCGTCTTTTATACCTTACTCGCACTGATCATCACTGTGGTCATTGCCATCACCTTTTCGTTCCTGACGCTGTATACACCGGCCTGGTTTGGAAAAGCCATGGCTTTTCTCACCCATATTCAGAGCACGATTCCCCCGATTCTGATGTTGTATCTGGTGTATTTCGGTGCTCTGTCTTACTGGTACGACGCGGGTCAGGAATCGATTCTGGATGGTGTCAGTATCTCTTTGATCGTCCTGTCACTCTATGCTGCCGCCGGCATCAATAATCTGGTCATTTCATCCTCATTAAGTGGCGGCAAACTGATTCATCGATACATGAAAAATTATACAGGCGTGAAGGCCAACCTGATCAATCTGGCAAAGGCTGCCGGGCTGGCAAGTGTGGTTGCTTCTCCCAATGCCGTACTCGTGATTAACAGTCTGGTCGCCAGCACCGGTCAACCGGTTTTACTGATGAGCCTGCTGGCTGCATTTTATTACACCGAAGTCATGCTGTTTACAGCACTCACTGAATCCTGCATGTCCGCTTTCCGGGCCCGCTATGCCCGCAACACCGTCAGTAAAACATTGCCCGGAGACCCGTTATGAGTCACTCAGAATTGTATGCTTTAACGCTGTTATTATTACCGGCATTTACCTATAACCTGCTGATTTCACTGCTGGCAACCGTAGCCGGCATTCCAACCGGATGGGTGCTCAGTCTGTTGAGCCTGACCTCCTGCCGTTGGTTTCATCCGATCGCACGGCTGATACAGTCAGTCTTCTGTAATGTACCCAGTTTTGTCTTGCTGTTTTATCTGACCATGATCATGCCTTCTCATCTGGAGTTATTCAGCTTTCAGTGGCAACTCTCCCCGCTCATCAAAACCGTGATTGCGCTGGCCATCCCGGTGACCGGCTACAGCTGTGATGCATTTATACAGCAGCATCAGGGACACAAAGCCATCACTCTGGCAGCACTCAAGCAATTCTTTATCGTGATTTTAATGGCCTCAACAACGGCTTCGGTGATTGGTGTGAAAGAAATTCTGGCAACAGCCAATATGTTTATCGCCTCGGCCGGTCACGCAGGCATCATGCTGCCCGTTTATGGCGTTGTCACATTCATTTTCGTCCTCTCCGGCCTGCTGATTCAGCTGATTTTTGCCATTCTGAAGCATCGCTTCATTCACAAAATCACGTCCGGGACCACCACGCGCGCTCAGGAGATCAATCATGAATAACCACATCCTGGCATCGGGGCTGACATCCAGACATCTGCGCCGGATTTCCCTGCTTTTTGCATTCTTTGCCGCCGGATTACTGTTACTCAAATTTCAGTGGCAAACACAGGTTGATACAAAAATCAGACATGATTTGGTGTATCAGAGCATTCAGGCTGGCACGCAAATCAATCAGCGGCTGGAAACACTGGCCAGTCAGACCCGGATGCTCAGGTTACAGATCATCCGGAACCATCTCAGCGATCAACAGATCCGGCAAAAAATCCGCGACGTGGTTGAGAATACCGAAGGAGTTTTCCGCAGCGGTATCGCATTCAAACGCAACCGGTGGTCCGGAAAAACAGTACTTTACTCGCCTTATTATCAGAAAGATCACCACAATACCCCGTCTCAGCAGATTACGGACAGCTATGACTATACCCGTCAGGATTCAGCGGAAGGCGTGAGAACGCTTTGGTTCAGTCAACCCATGGAACAGGGCAATATGTGGACTGAGCCCTATTTTGACAAGCAGGCGGGTGCCTGGCTCATCACTTACGCAATGCCGTTCCGCTCAAATTATGATGGCCAACATGCCAACGGCAATGATGGTGTGGTTTTCCTCAGTATTTCCTTAAGTGAGCTGACCAATAAAATGTTTCAGCTCCATCTGGGAAATCAGGGATTCGGCGTGCTGATCTCAGGCACAGGGAAGCTGATTACGTCTCCCGATCAATCGATTATCGGCCACAGCATTTTTCAGTTGTCACCGAAAGGTTATCCACTGCTCAATGCCATTTCCCCACTGTTACAAAGGGGAGAACTCTCCACATTCATTCATCCGCTAACCGGTCATGAGCAGTGGATGGTGCTCAGGCGGGTCGATGCGCTGAATGCATGGCTGGCACTGATCATTGATGCCAACGAACTACGGCTGAACCGGAGTGTATCCACCTGGTACTGGGATACGGTTCCTTTCTTTGCCATTGCTGCACTGGTCACCTTACTGGCCTCGTATCATTTCCCGGCTCAGATTCATCAGGCCACCAACCGGGTTTATACCGCTTTATCCGTTTGTCTGTTTTCCTGCCTGCTTCTGCTCTGGTATCAGGCTCTGACACCAAAACCACTCGCGCAGGGACAAATTCTGCTGGTGGATAAACAAAGTGCACGGATGGCATTAAAAAAAATCAGCGCTCTCTCCGCTCAAAAAGTGACCTTGCAACATGTCCAGCCGATCCGGATAGAAATTCAGTCGATTGATTTGCTCAAAGCCGATCAAATCAGTCTGATCGGAGAAGTGATTTCCTGGTCGGGAGAAAGCAGGTATCCGCCATTACAAATCGACTATGTTGAAAATATCAGCTGGTCACTAAAGCGCTCTTACCCGAAAACGCAGGTCTGGGAGTTTGTCGCAACCATCAAACAACCTTTTGATTATGGCTCTTTCCCGCTCGATAATGAGATTATCCGGCTGACGTTGCTGCCCCCGCCTCATGACAAAAACACCGTGCTCATTCCGCAATTCTCCAGCTACCGTTCCATGCGGCCCGAATCCAGACCGGGTGTCGCCATTCAGAAAGATGAGTTCTCCGGCTGGAAATTGCTGCGGACTTACTTTAACTATCAGCAAGCGGCCTTCACCGGATACGGCGATCAGGTTCACCCGCTCAACCATCTGCCCGCCATTAATCTGGACCTGAACATCGTGATTCAGCGCAATATAACCGGCCCGATCATCAGCCATATTATGCCTCTGCTGGTGGTCAGTTTTCTGACCTACTGTATGCTCAGGCTCTGGACGAAAGATGAAAAAAAACAAGCACTGTGGGGATTCAGCACCGCGACAGTTCTCCAGTACTGTGCATCACTGTTCTTCATCCTGATCATTGCCCATGTTGCTCTGCGGGATGCACTCAATGCACACGGCATCATTTTTATTGAGTACTTCTACTTTCTGGCGTACCTGCAGATCATGTTTACAGCGATTGGCGCGTTGGTTTACACCTCCGGCATTCATGTGTGGGTGTTTGAATACCAGCAGGGGGCGAGGATTAAACAGTGGTACTGGCCTTTTATTTTGCTGCTGTCTTTGTTAATTACCACGATTTTCATTGAAAAATAGCAACGGAGACAGATAACCAGCCCCATAAAAACCACCCGGTATAAGGGTGGCAGGATAAATCATTTTCTGATCCGGATTGATATCAGTTTTTTTGAGGGTTACTCTGGCTGAAGCAGCATTTCATATTCAGCTTCCGACTCACCCACTGGCTTAAAGCCCAGACGCAGATAAAGCCGTTGTGCCGGGTTCGATTTGATCACACTCAGCCCGACACTGGCACCGATTGTCCGGGCTTGATCGATCACCGACTGAATCACCTGCCGGCCAATCTTTCTGTTCTGATAATCCGGGTGGATCTGAATCTGAAAAATATACCACTGATGTTGTTCAGTCAGATAAACCGCTTTAAATAAACCAGCGGCAACACCATCACATTCAATGATCCGGGCGTGTTCAAATTCGTACCGGACTCTTTGCAGATAATCCTCACGCCCGGTTGGCATCCCCACCGCTTCGAGATAACGCCGCATGGTCAGATCTCTCAACTCAATTAAGAAACCGATATCCGATGACTGTGCTTTTCTGAGTGTCATCTCCATATTGAGTCCATCCTTTTCCGGGTTAGAAGCCGGTCAAAGTATAGCAAATGTGGCTGGGGGGCAATTAGCCACATCACATAATACTCACAGATAAAAACAACCAGACATCCGTTGCTTTTTCCGGTAATGACAGACAGAAAAACAAAACAGACTTATAAAGCTTTTTGACAGGGAGTAATCTGTTGCTCACCAAAAGCAAGTAATTTAATTTCCATGAGTACCCCGAAGTACTCCACATGAATACAAGGCTCACTCTGTTGCTTAAGCTGATTGTTTAATTCCACCAGAAGATCCGCGATAAAGTTTTTAACAGATTGGTCGGCTTCTGCCAGATTCGTCGTTAACTGGTTCTGATTCATATTTCACCTGCCCGTTGATTTGAAGCGTATCCGATTACACGATTATTTTTATGGATGATTTATATTGCTTCTTCTACCTAATGATGGAGAAGACAATGAACATTAATCACATGATTTTAGACGGCAACTTGTTTAGGTATTCATTATATAAAAAAGAGAATTCAGACCAGTCAGACCAATATGTGATATTCCTTCTGGGTGCATTACAAGATATTGAATCGGTTGACTCCTTTTCCCGTCAATTCTCCCAACATCTTAATTGCCTGACTATTGAAGTTCCCGGAACAGGACGAACCACCCCTTTGAATTCAACAATTAGTATTCGGGAGCAATCTAAAATGCTACTTGATTTTATTATGCATTTGGGTATTCCACGTGCACACCTAATAGCTTTCTCATACGCTACTGCTTTAGCTATAGAACTTTGTGACCTCTGGCCTTATGTTTCCAGCTTATCGATCTGTGGTGGTGTTCCCGGTATTCCTGAATCCGGAAGGTTATCAACAAAAAAAGCAATTGCCGCAGCAATGACAGATGTAAAAGAATTCGCACATACATTTACTCAATCACTGACTGTAAAGAATCCGAACATTCCCCGATATAAAGCAATAATAAGAGCGACTGAAAGAAGTATATCTAAATTTGACTCAGTGAGAGTTGACATATTTGTTGAAAATACAATAAGACTATTAGTTCACTCTCCATCTGATGTAAATAAAATAAAAATACCTTGCACAATATGTATTGGAGAACATGATCCTTATGTTACCAGAGAAGCCGCGGAAATATTTTCTCATCAACTAATAAATAGTAACTTTATTATTATTAAAGATGCAGACCATTTGGTTCACCTTCAACATCCGGAAAAAGTATATTCAGCAATGATAACGTTAGCCGCTTCATCAGTCGCAATTAAAAATACATTCAAAGAATTAGATGTAATCATTCAGTAGGCATATTCTCATACAACATATACAACAAGGTCAACTGAAAATAGTGGGTATTTTGGGTTGACCATGTTCACTCAATATCTCATCAGAATCGTCCTCTTGATTCAGATTCAGAAGCTCAACAACGATTTTTACAATCGACACTTTTTGCTTCTGAGTCAAATAGCTCAATGCCTCAACAATCAATGAATCCCGTATCTGTTGTGTTTGTCTGAGCTTATGAAATTCAGGATACACCTGCATTTCACTGGTAAAGTTAACATGATCTTTTAATTTAAATCCTAATTTGACTCTGGCACCAATTGAAATAGAAAAAGGTACAGTTTTTGTCTCATCCTCCAGAACAGAATACTGATATTCTGATATCCCAAGCACTCTTGCCAATGTATCTACTGTCAGGTTATGTTTTTTCCTGAATTGTCTTACTGTAAGCGCCACAGAACGATAATAATCTTCTGTAAACAGATTATAATCCAGTACTTTGGGTGGAAATAGCTTATTATAATCATCAATAACGCCATATTCTTTTTCAGTCTGCTGCTTAAATTTGATGAAATCAGACATAGTTGATGAATCCATATAGCTGCATATAATGCTCAACAATGCTTCAAACTGAACCGATGGTAACTTACCTATACAAACCAGAACTTCAACAGCATGATCATCCATCCCACGGTAAAATTCTTTCATTTTAAACCCATAATAAAAAGCGGTCATAGGAACCATCATTACCCACGAATATGCAGCAACAAAATGAACAGGGCGCATTGATGGATAGCTTTGCTGCATGTAACGCTTTATAGCTTTTTCATTGATACCAGAAAATTTTTCAGCCAACCGGGAAAAAGTTAATTTTTGAGTTCGTTTGACATAAGACATTGATATTGAAATATTTATATTTATATCTTCCAGAACTTTATCTAAATATAAAACCTCCTCATCAGAGATATGAAATGAAATGTTATCTTTTATTTCTGACATACAAATAACCTAACCACTAAGTTGAGAAACAAAGAATATTTGATTTATCTTATAAGTCAATCTTGTTATTAAAACCATTGAATAATCAAGTCAGAATATTATTTTTATATAATGCTATTTTAGTGACGGTTTGACTTAATGTTTGTTTTTACGATTATCATTAACATTATTTTCTCCCTCAATAAACCTTTACAGTAATTTACATTAATTAAACCCGACTGTTATCTTGTCCTGTCATTGAACTTATAATTTCCCAGAGACACATCAGCTTACAGTTCGACAGCAAGTATTGAATTGTTCCCACGCTCCCGCGAGGGAATACATACCAGACTCGATACAATCACAGCGATGTAAGGGGATCACATCATCGGAAGTTTTCTGCATCGGTGGACTGTTTGGTGCGCTATTGGATTCATCGATCCAAGCAGCTTTGAGTGCCGCGCCCCAGACGGTTTTTGAAAGACCAAAAACCGCCGAAAAAGTCTTTTTATCTTTGGCTTAAACGCGCGCGGGACAGGACCAATTTTTATCGCCATCCGTGGCGAGAAAAATTTTGAACACACGTCGTGTCTGTTCATCCTTTGATTGTTCGTTGATTTGAGATGTTTTATGAATTGTTCCCACGCTCCCGCGTGGGAATACATACCCGACTCAAAACCATCACAGCGATGTAAAGGGACATCATCGGAAGTTTTCTGCATCAGTGGACTATTTGGTGCGCTATTAAGTCCATCGATCCAAGCAGCTTTGAGTGCCGCGCCCCAGACGGTTTTTGAAAGACCAAAAACCGCCGAAAAAGTCTTTTTATCTTTGGCTTAAACGCGCGCCGGACAGGACCAATTTTTATCGCCATCCGTGGCGAGAAAAATTTTGAACAGACATCGTGTCTGTTCATCCTTTGGTTGTTCGTTGATTTGAGATAATCAAGATTGAATTGTTCCCACGCTCCTGCGTGGGAATACATACCAGACTCAACACCATCACAGCGATGTAAGAGGTCACATCATTGGAAGCTTTTCGCTTCTGTGACCTGTTTGGTGCGCTATTGAATCTATCGATCCAAGCGGCTTTGGGTGCCTAAGCCCCAGACGGTTTTTTTAAGGATTGGCTGAGCTGGTTCCACTCCACACCAGATGCATAACAGACTGATACCAATCTGGTCAATTCGCTGATCATCCGGATGTGTCTGGTGAAGCAAACATACAAATACATGGATGGCTTGAGCGGTTCATGGAACCAGATATATCCGGATCAGAAAATGACTTCGTTTGGTATGACTCAAAACGACGACGTATACATCTTTATATACAGATAACGCATCGCACGGCCAAGGACGACAATCACAACGGTGCCCAGTAATACCGGGGTGATCAGAAAGTCCCAGCTTTGGCCGGTCAGCATAATCAACAGTGGGTTGGCACCGGCTGGCGGATGAATGATCCGGGTCAGCAACATGGTTGTCACCGCAATACCGGTCGCTAATGCGAGATAAAAAGAAGTTACGCCGATAAACTCCACAAATGTCAGCCCGATCACAGCGGTCATCATATGGCCGAGAATGACATTTTTAGGTCTGGAAAACGGACTGGCTGAAACGCCAAACACCAGTGCCGCTGTCGCACCAAATGGCGCCATCAACAACGCTGACTCCCCAATAGCTTTCTCAGAAAGAGACAAGATTCCAATTGCGATAGCTGCACCAAAACCGGCAAAAAATGCAAACATCAAAAAGCGCATCAGTTTCTCCACACTATCGCAATTGTTATTTATATCATGGTTGATAAAAGTACGGATTGCGACGTCATATCCATACAGTGAGCAGGGTTAGTGAGCTGTATCAACAATGAAGTAAAAACAGCCTGCCCGGTTGGGGCTATTGAGCCTGATAAGCTGACATCCAGTCTTGCAGCGTCGCATATACGGTACTGGTTAAACGCGTTCCGCAATTGCGGCTGGACGATCCTGTTGTGTGAATTCCCCGGACCACATTGCTGTTATCCCGGATGGCGCTCCCGCTTTCACCACCAGCGGTATCCAGTGTATAACAAATACGGTAATCAGAAATCGCCGATGTCGTGCCCGAATCTGTCCACATGGTGCCAAAAGGTTTATCCCCCGGATAACCGGTCACGGCATGGGTTCCTCCGGAATAAATACCCCATGATGCATGTCCACCATTCGGCGCTTCATCGAGCACGATCAGTGCGTAATCGTAATTGGAATTCCCGTTATTAAGCCATGCAGAGGTTGTCACGGCAGTTTTCCAGCTGCTTGTTCCCCACGGTTTGGCTGAACCATTTTGTCCGGCGGAAAAGCCAAGTTCCCTGTACCAGCTACCGGCACCGTTCGAAACGCAATGTCCCGCTGTTAAAACATATTTATCGCCAATTAAGGTGCCTGTGCAGCCAATATCAATCCGGCCAATATACTGATACGGGGCGGATGTGGTATTGGTCACCCGGGTCCGGCTGTCTTCGGCACCAATCACCACCCCCTGAGCATCCCGTGTTTTAGAAGAGAATGGCGCTATCGTGGCGGCCTTTTCCGGGGAGTAAAAAAGCTTTTCATCCAGCCCATACCGATGCAGGCCCTGTGCTGCCTGTTCCAGTGCTGTCAGCGCTTCCACCGAAAGCGAAAGAGCAGACTGTGAGCCATCCCGGTTCACTGCTACGGCAGACATCGCCTGAGCACGCTGCGCTACAGACTCCGCAAATGTTGCGGTCTCATCAGCGATGGGAGGCTGAACGATATTGACGCCTTCAATAAAGTTTGCCTTCTGATCCATCTCAACAAATTGAGACAATTCATTGGCAGACACACCAAGAGAAAAAAGACCGGCGAATGACAGACAAATCATATTCTTTTTCATTTTTATTCCTTTCATTTCTGGTTACACAAAGAACAGCTGCATGACGCTGTTCTGATGGGCTTATGCTGCCTCATCAGCAATAAGCAACTAAATGTATATACAGAAAACAATACGGATTAAATCGCCAATTTCTATTGATGGAAGAGAAATCATAAATAAAAGGAATGATTATTGATAATATGCAATTGAGTTTATATTGTTATGGGTTAAACAAAAATTGAATGATTGCGGAAGCTCCCGCGACTCAGGGAACAACACTGCCAGACATGAAAAAAAAGCCGGCAAATGCCGGCTCGAAATCAGGAGAACAAATTAAGATAAAAATAACAAGTTAAAGAATACTCACAAGATTAGAGAGACATATCACATAAAAGTTCATCAAAAATATGACGCTATTCATAGGGGAAACGGGCATTATTGCATTTCCAAACCACCTCATCCCTTACCATACAAGGCCTGATGCCGTGTTTCGGTTTTGATTGCAAAGTTATGTCAATTTATTGTCAATGCATGTCAGTAAAAAAATATGCCCGGAAAAACATGCACATACAGTTTCTCCGGGCATATCTGAACGCTTCAGGATCTGTTGACCCTAGAGCGTGTTTCATCTGAGAGACTCAAGTGAGATCATAATGCAGAATTCACTCTGTCAGATTTTCCGGGATTTCAGCCAGCAGATTACGCAACGTACTGTTCTGATGACAAATCATGTTTCTCCGCCCGTTGACTGTTCCGGTATTGCCGCGGTGTACATCCGATATAACGCTTGAACATTTTCTCAAAGTGGCTGAGATCACCAAAACCACAGCTCATGCAGACATCTGTAATTTTTATATGGGTATTCTCGGATATTAATTGCTGAGCAAAACGTACCCGTACCTGACAAAGTATCGTTTTAAACGACACTTTAAGGTGTTTACGAAACAAATAAGATAGATGAGAAGCACTGGTATAACTGGCTTCTGACATCAGGGTCAGCGAGATATCTTCCTGATAATTCTGGCTGAGAAAGTGGAGTGCCTTGATCAGAGCCGGATGATAATGCCGGAAAGGTTCAAGATGCTGATTCAGCAGGCAATCAATAATATCGGCAGTCCTGGACTGCCGCGGCCTGACACCACAACTCAAGACATCATGAACCGTTACAACTGGCTCAGGCAGTGAAGCCAGAGATAGCAGCACATGTTGTAATTGCTCAATGTTACCCGGCCATTCATAATGCCGCATTAAATGCATCGCTTCTGGTGTCAGATGCATTTTTTTATTCAAAGAGCGGCTGATAAATTCGATATGATATTCAATATCTTCAGCCCTTTCCCGTAAAGGCGGTAAATGAAAGTTCAGCTGCAGCACTGAAGGTCCCAGTATTTTTGACAGATACTGAGGTTGCAGCACAAAAGATTCGAGCGATTCGGTACAGGAGACCATCAACCGAACCTGATTTTTCCTGAGTTTTTCCTGAATCACATCCATTGAAAACAGAAAAATCAATTCATCTTTAAAGACGGATTTCAGACTATCAATTTCTTCAAAATAAACAGCACCACCTTTGGCCAGTTCGATACATCTCAATACGTTTTCCCGGTAAGTTCCCGGATTATGAACATTGGCAGGAATACAGATAAAGGGGTGTAAGCGGTGGCTGCTGTTCTGGTGAATCAGGTAAGCGATATCCCGTTTTTCACATCCTGATTCGCCTGAAATAAATACAGGAAAATTCACTTCAGAGGCAAACATCATTTTTTGCCGGAGACGTTCTGCGGTGTCTGAATGTCCCAATATGGGGTAACATAACTGACCGGATGAAATAACATCCTCTTTATCTATATTTGAAATTTGCTCTGATTGCTTCGTTTTATTTATCATTATCTAATTCCTTTTATCACTTATTGACGTTGAAATTCATGCTAAACGGGTCAACAAGACTGAAGATTGGAATTTATAATGATGTTTACGGTCAAATGAATGACCATAATGTTTCCCTGACTATCTTAATAAAAAACAAGTAACATACCAATTAATTAATCAGTTGAAATAAAAGCAATAATTACCTGTAATTTTAGTCAGTTATAATATTAACATTATCATCAGAAAAGAGTGTCCAGCTTTGGTTAATATTCATATCAGCAAAACTACGTGTTAAATTTTAAATTGTTCAAAATTCAAAAAAATAACCATACGAAAAACTTGATAAATATTAAATATATTCTACGCGCAAAAGTGAAATATCTGAAAAAGCCAAATGAAAACTATTTATTAAAATGAAAACCATTTATTAAAATAAAATACCTTCGGAAAAATAAATTGATATATACCCAGATGACCTCAAGATGCATGTTCAGCGAAAATTAACTGGTTTCAGAGCCAGGCTAAAACCAAACTCACATGCTGGCATCAATACAGGCCGGGAACCCGGCCGGAAGAATAAACCTGACGCCCAAGGCCGGGCCTCAGAGCTGACTGGACAGAGAATCCGTAAATTGCCCCACCCCTTCAGACAATGCACTCACTAACGCTGCATATCCGGATTCTTTCAAAGCAATATGAAGATCAAAATAATGATTCCGGATGCGCTGCCCGGTTGGGTTTAATAGTGTCCATTCTCCGGCAATCTCAGCTTCACCGGTATAGACTCCGTTAAACTTCTGAATCCGGACAATTAAACGCAAAGGCTTACCGGTCAAAGGATCATTACTCATGGCTTCCGGCCAGTAACGGGTTTGCTTTGAGCGTAAATCCTGAATGATCCGGGACGTAATCTGATCTGAAATCCGCTGGGCCCACTGATTATGGCGGGCCTGAATCACCTGCGTCTGTGACGTCCGGTAAACCAGGCCGGGTTGATTGAGATAATCCGCCAGCTCGGTTTTAACCACCAGCAGCGGCGCGGTTTGCTGCGCAACCGGCGGCAGCGGATTGACCGGCAACAGAAACATCTGGTTTGAAACATTCTCCTGATGACTGCAACCCGTGACCAAAACCACCAGCCCACAGATCAGAAAGCACTGCCGAATCCAATCTCTGATCATTTCTTCGCTCCTTTTGCCGGTACAGGATCCTGTTTTTGCTCATCGCCGAAAACCAGCGAATTCGGTTTATTTTTAATTTGTCGTAAAACGGGCTGCAGCTCAACCATCGCCTGCTCAAATTGCTTGAGTGCACCATCCAGATCCTGATAAACCGTGGAATCGGGACTAAAACCATCCAGCGTTTGCTGAATCTTTTGTAAACTGGCCTGCACTTCAGCCGGAAGCGATTGGGTCTCTTTCTTATCAATCAGCTTTTGCACACTTTGTGTCGCCTGATTAAATGATGCCAGCGATTTCTCCAGCGTTTTCAATGATCGGTTCAGTGAGTCAGCCGTTTCGTCCAGCGGCAGATGATTGAGCTTTTTCAGCAAATCGGTAAACTGCTTCTGTACTTCGGTAAAACCGCCGGGTTTGGTCGGGAAAATTTCATACCCTTCAAAAAATGACGGTTTGTATACTTTATCCGGTTCATTGTAATCAATACCGATATACAACGCCCCCGTCAGCAGGCTGCCGGTTTTCAGCTCGGCCCTCAGTCCGGCGGAAAACTCTTTGCGAATCATATTCTTAAACCGTTCAACCGGCAACGTCTGACGCGCCGCATAGATGCGTTCCAGTTCAATCCGGATTAACACCGGAATTTGCGTTGAATGAAAATCATAATCTTGTCTCGCCCGGCTGAACGGCACCTTTTTCACGGTTCCGATACGCAGGCCCCGGTATTCGACCGGCGCACCGGCATTCAGTCCCCGAATCGATTCATTGAAGAACATCAGATATTCGATATATTGATTATAACGCTCTTCATTCATCTGCTTCTGATCATCGAATAAACGAAAACGGGTGCGTTGCTCTGTCACCACCTCACCGGGGTCTTCCCCTTCAGGCACCCCAAAACTGACCCCGCCGGAAATCAGGCTCTCAATCGAATCAAAATGAAGCTTCACCCCTTCAGTTCCCATATCAAGACTGAGACCTGAATTAATCCAGAAACGGGTATTTTTACGAATCAAATCATCGTAAGGCTGGAAGACAAAAATCTCATAAAAGGCCTTTTGCCGGGCGACATCAAATGTCACTTTTTCCACCCGGCCGGCAGTAAAACCTTTATAAATCACCGGATCACCAACCGTCAGTTTGCCAGCCAGTTCATGGGTCAGCACGATCCGCAAGCCTTTGGCGTCTGCCGGAGCAACCGGCGGTTGCTCCAGAATTGTAAATTCACGCTTTTCTTTTTCAGCCCGGCCGGGCTGAAGCTGAATATAAGCACCGGACAGCAAGGTATCCAGCCCGGAGATGCCTTCGCTGCCCACCCGTGGTTTGACCACCCAGAACAAAGAATCTTCTTTCAACATCCGCCGGGCATCTTTATTCATACGGGCTGTGACCAGAATCGAATCATAATTTTCGTTCAGTTTTACCCCGGTCACGATCCCGACTTTTACATTCAGTGAACGAATTTCAGTTTTACCGACTTTAATCCCTTCGGCTGTCTGCATCTTCAGAGTTATTTCCGGCCCCGTACTATAGATGAACTGAAATAGCATCCAGGCACCAATCAACATCGCAATCACCGGAATAATCCAGATAGCGGATATCTGAGTCTGATTTTTTACTTTGCCCTGTAACTGTTTATCGCTCATTCTCTTTCATCCCGTTAAACTCTCCCATACTCGACGTAACATGGTATCCGGTGGCATGCTCTCTGGTGGCATCGTCTCTGGTAACATGCTCTCCACTGTCTTTTTCAGAAGGGTTCTGCCATAAATCTCTCGGGTCAAACACCATCGCTGACAGCATGGTAAAAATGACAACAATTGCAAATGAGACCGCCGCTGGCCCCGGATAGACAGCCATCAGGTTCTGCAACTGAACCAGTGCAGCCATCAGTGACACCACAAAAATATCCACCATCGACCAACGGCCGATAAATTCAGTCATCCGGTAAATTTTTATACGTTGCATGACGTCTTTGCCCGGTAACGACTGCGCTTTTTTTGCCGACAGGAATAACCACCCCAAGATAAACATTTTTGCCAGCGGAATGAACATACTGGCGATAAAAATC
This sequence comes from Vibrio aerogenes, assembly GCF_024346755.1. Taxonomy (NCBI): domain Bacteria; kingdom Pseudomonadati; phylum Pseudomonadota; class Gammaproteobacteria; order Vibrionales; family Vibrionaceae; genus Vibrio; species Vibrio aerogenes. The sequence goes on from NZ_AP024861.1 coordinate 3,388,102, forward strand.
ACCACAGCAACCGGATAAGAGCCCATATCCCACAGTAACAGAATCCCTTCCAGAATTGTCGTCGGGGTATTGGAACCAAAACTGACGGTATTCATCATCGGATACAGGTTGGCCGGAATATAAAAAATAACCGATGTCACCAGCAAAGCCCAGGAACGCTGCAGATTGAGTTCCGGATGATAAGGATGCAGCAGACTGCCACAGCGGATGCAGCCGGTATGTTTCCCTGCGGATTCAGGATTAATCTGATGGCAGACATGACAAGACGTATGATTGCCATCCAAATGCGTATCACCAGCTTTCACCCCTTCAACCGGCTGAGGCGGAATAAACTGGTTCCACAGCCAGAAGCGATCAATCAGCGAAACACATTTCACCACCAACACACTATAAACACAAAATGCCCAGAAAGAGCTGCCTAAACCGATATCTGCCAGCGAAGAAATTTTCACCAGACTAACTAACACCCCAATCAGAAAAACATCCACCATCAGCCAGGGTTCAACCCGGAAAAGCACCCGGCAAAGTAACCGGATACGCCGGCGCTGACGCTCTGAGCAAAGATGAGAAGACGCACTCCCCGCTTTGAGATACAGATACAAAATCAGGCTGATATAAATGGCCGGTAAAATAAGAACGGTTGCCAGCAGCACAAAGGCAATCAGGAAGTATTTGAACTGGTCAAGCATTTCCACCGCATGAAACAAGGTAATTTCCTGCGATAGTCCTTTGACACTAAACGACATAAACGGAAATGAGATACTGAGAATCAGCATCATCAGACAGGAAACCGAATACGCAACCACCCGCTGGGATGGCTGAAGTACCCTGAATGTCAGCCGGTGACGGCATCGCGGGCAAAGCAGCTTCTGACCTTCATCAAGCGCTGTCGCCTCCACAACAAGGCCGCACTCCTGACAGGCAATTAATGGCGGGCTGATCCTTTCAGCTGTCATATTCCTAACCGGCAATCAATCCAATTGTTATAATCTAACATATCAGATATAAAGCCGGAAACTTTGCTTTTGTGTCAAAATCAGACATCACACGACACGACCCCGTCCGTCTCCGGATTGATCAAAATACATCTGATGGTTTCACTCGTGTGGGCTGCGTGATACCAATCTGGAAAATAAACTGATCATCTGGATATGTCTGGTGGAGCAAACATACAAGGGCATGGATGGCTTGAGCGGTTTGCGGAACCAGATATATCCAGATCAGAAAATTACTTAGAATGGTATGACATGAAATCAAACAGGAAGTCAGATAAGCGGCAGATTGCCGCTTATATGTCATGATGAAATTATTCTGGTTTTTATTGATGACCTGAGTGGGTGATGATTCGTTTACAACACCATCTCTGCCCTGATTTGTTCAATCCAGCCGGTCACCCGCTGATCCGTCATTCCGGACTGATTGTCTTTATCAATCACCAGCCCGACAAACTCGTCTTCATCGACCGCATTGGAAGCATTGAACGTATAGCCTTCAGTTGGCCAGAATCCATAGATTTCCGCCCCACAGTTGGCAACATAGTCATACAGCTCTCCCAGACCATCAACAAATTCATCCGGATAGCCGACCTGATCACCTAATCCGAACAAAGCGACCTTTTTCCCTGATAAATCCAGCCCTTCAAAATTGGGCAGAAACTCTTCCCAGCTTTGTTCCTGACAATCGACCGATAATCCGGGCAGTTGTCCGTCTCCCAATGTTGGTGTCCCCAGAATCAGATACTCATACGCTTCTAAATCTGAAGCCTCACACCGGTTAATGTTTTTAGGTTTGTCGGCAAGATCACCTAACAGTTTTGCCATCTGCTTTGCAACTTTGCGGGTACTGCCTGTATCTGTTCCAAAAAATATTCCAACCTTTGCCATAATGCTTCACTCCTTGAAAAAAAGGTTCTGAAAAACTGTGTCTGTAAAGATACTTTGCAAGCGCCGTACCTGACATAACCTCATGAAAAATAAGAACATCAATTCATAAAAACCAACAAATTGTCGTAAACCGGACAATTTATTCGTCATCATCGTCATCTTCATCATCCGGCTTCCATGTGATGGGACGATAAATTTCAACCCGGTCGCCGGGCGATAGCAGATTATCCAGCGGCTTAACCTTGCCAAATACGCCAACCTTCTGAGTATCCAGCTGAATATCCGGAAACATGTTGAGAATATCTGACTGATGAATCGCACTCAGCAATGTGGCTTCATCGTCGACTTCAACCGGAATCCAGACCTGTTCCGAGGGCATTGCATAAACCACACTCACTTTCATAGCCGGTCTCCTTCTGCCGTTAATGCAGCCGTGGCTTTCATCTGACGCACCAGAATTTCACCTTTTTGCTTCACCGCTAACAACAAACCCAGCATCAGAAACCCGCCTGGCGGCAGGATAATCAACAGCAATCCCCGGTAATCTGGTATCACCGTCATTTCAAGAAATGCAAAATGATGGCCGAGCAATAAGCTGGCATTGGAAAACAGAGTCCCGCTGCCAAGCACTTCTCTTACGCCGCCAAGAACAGTCAGCACCCAGGTAAAACCAATGCCCATAAACACACCGTCGGTCACCGAAGGGAGTGGGGCATTTTTACTGGCAAAGGATTCCACCCGGCCCAGAATGGCGCAGTTGGTCACAATCAGCGGAATAAACAACCCCAGCACTTTATGCAAAGGATGCAGCCAGGCATTTAAAATCGCATCAATCAGGGTCACCAGAGTCGCAATAATGATCACATTCACCGGAATCCGCACCGCTTTACTGATCAGGCCACTGGCCAGCGAATTCAGCAGATTCGCCATGATCATCACCGCCGTGGTCGCCAGACCGAGTCCGAGCCCGTTGGTCGCACTGCTGGTCACCGCCAGCAGAGGACATAACGCCAGTGACTGTTTCAGCACGATATTGTTGTGCCACAGTCCATCCTGAATAATCGGAGAATAGACGCTGCGTTTATCTTTATTCATGGCTCTCTCCCTGCGCCTGATGCATTCCCTGATACTCACTCAGCGCTGACATGGCTTTGTGAATCCCTCTGACCACACTTCTTGGTGTAATCGTTGCCCCGCTGAACTGATCAAAATCTCCGCCATCTTTTTTGACGGCCCATACCGGGGTGTTGCGCAGCGAACGCTGATTAAAGCTCAGCACCCAGTTGCTTTTTTCCAGCTCAATTTTATCTCCCAGCCCCGGCGTTTCGGTATGACTGATGATTCTGACGCCCTGAATCACACCATTCAGGTCGACGCCAATCAAATACTTGATCGGGCCACTGTAACCTTCTTCATCTCCCTTGATCACATGATGTGTCAGCTGCCCCTGAGCATTTTTGACCTCATAAATATGAAAGATCTGCCCTTGAAAGGTCACCTGATGGTCATCCCGGAAGACATCATTGGCGTACAATTTTCCGCCCAAAACCTGATCAAGCAGCGCATTCTGGTCTTCTGAAATTCTCATGGCGATCACCGGCCGGGTCACAACCTCAGTCCCGACCAGCAGCAGCGCAGCCAGCCCGCAGGCGGCGGCAAGCAAGCCACTCTGATAACTGATTTTATCTTTCCACTGTTCTACTCTGTCCATCATGACTTACTTCCCCGCGGTTGAATGGCTGCCAAAAATCCCCGGCCGCAGGTAATGATCAATCAGCGGACTGGCGGAGTTCATGATTAACACGGCAAACGCCACACCTTCGGGGTAGCTGCCAAACGCCCGAATCAGCCAGATCAAAAAGCCACATCCGGCACCATATAACATTTGCCCTTTCACACTGGTTGGTGATGTAACCAGATCGGTCGCGATATAGAACGCACCCAACATGGCACCGCCACTGAAAAGGTGGACCAGCACCGGCAGTGCATGCTGCGGGTCAATCACATGAGCAATTGCGGCAGGAATCAGTAATCCCAGCAAAAAGGTGACCGGAATCGCCCAGTGAATGATGCCTTTGTAAATCAGCCAGATGCCGCCCAGCAGAATCAACAGACTGCTGGTTTCTCCCAGACTACCGGCCTGCTGACCGAAAAAAACGTGTGATAACAGAATCGGATCTGTCCGCTCAGAACTCAGCGCTGTCGCTGAAGTCATTCCATCAAAGTGCAGCCATCCGGCTGACACCCGGACCAGATTATCGCTGAAATCGACGGGTGCCGGCGTCGCCCAGCGGGTCATCTCCACCGGAAAGCAAATGATCAGCATCACCCGCGCCAACATCGCCGGATTAAACAGGTTCTGCCCCAGTCCGCCATAAATCTGTTTACCAATCACAATGGCAAATGCACTGCCAAACACACACATCCATGGCGGCAGAGAAGCCGGTAAACTCATCGCCAGTAACAGCCCGGTTAATGCCGAAGAACCATCCATACAGGCACTGCTCTTTTTCTGCATCACCACCAAACATGCCCACTCAGTGAGAATCGCCGCAGCCATACAGGTTGACACCACAAGGATGCTGTTTAATCCGAACTGATAAAAGCCAAACAGCGTGGCAGGAAGCAGCGTCGCAATCACCGTATACATGATCCGGATGCTGCTGTTTTTATTGTGGGCAAAAGGCCCGGTTGCCGGTTCAAAATTAATCATTGTTGCCCTCCATGGCGGTTACTTCTTCTGGCTGAGTCACAGCTTCCAGCTTCATCCGGTTCCGGGGATGACGCGGGGGACGAGGTGGCCGGGCCGGGCGTGGCGACACAGTCACTGTTTCTTTTTCCGTTTCTGTCACCTCAGCCTCTGCCGCAGAAGGTGTGGCTGTGGCTTGTATTTTCTCCCCTCTGGGTTTTCTCGCCGGGCGTGCCGGTCTTACCGGGCGCTGTGGTGCAGCCGTTAGTTCGGCGACAGCCGTTGGTTCGGCGACAACCGTTTCAGCACTGGCAGATTGGCGGGCCGGACGTTTTGGCCGGGCTGCTGGCTTTTTCTGCGCTGCTTTCTTTTTCTTCGCCGCTTGTTTTTCGGCTTCCTCTTTTTCCAGCCGCTGTTTCCTTGCCTCGGTCAGTTCTTTGGCGCGGGCTGATTTTTTCTCCTGTTGATGATTGGCCCAAATTGCACCTTTGGCATGCATAAAGTATTGCACCAGCGGAATATGTGACGGACAAACGTAGCTGCATGCGCCGCAGGATAAACAGCTCAACACCCCCAGCTCTTTCGCCATGGCAAAATCAGACACCCGGGTGTGAGCCGCCAGCTGAAAAGGCATCAGCCCCATCGGACAGGCACGGACACACTGCCCGCAGCGGATACATTCCTGATGCTGATGACTGTTCACCACTTCATCTTCTGTCAGTGCCAGTAATCCGCCGACGGTTTTATCAACGGGGACATGCGGCGATGAAATCACCTGCCCCATCATCGGTCCGCCGAAAATTAGTCTCTCGGTCTCCTGAGACATACCGCCACAGTAGGCAATAATTTCATTGACCGGCGTCCCGACCGGCACTTCCACATTGCGGGGTTCACCAATCCCTTTGCCGGACACGGTAATCACCCGCGTCACCAGCGGGCGACGGAAACGTACCGCATGATAAACCGCACGGGACGTCGCAATGTTATTGACCAGCACACCAATCTGATTGGAGCTGCCACCTTTTGGCACCTCTTTTCCTGTCAGCGTTTTGATCAACTGTTTGGCAGATCCCATCGGATAAATGCTCGGGACTTTCTGCACATGGATATCTTCATCCTCTGATGCCGCATAAAACATTGCCTGAAATGCCAATGGTTTGTTATCTTCAATACCGATTAACACCCGTTTGGCACCGGAAGCTTTTAAGATAAGCCGGGCACCCACAATGATTTCAGCCGCATACTCCTGCATGGTCAGATCATCGCTGGTCAGGTATGGCTCACACTCCCCGCCATTTAAAATCACGGTATCCACCTGATTACGTTTTGCCGATCTCAGCTTCAGCCCGGTCGGAAACCCCGCCCCGCCCAGTCCGACGATCCCGGCTTCACTGACCCGCTCGATAATGGTTTCATCATCCACCGTTGCCAGATTAGCACCGGTAATCAGCTCCCCCCACGAGCGATCTTCATTCGCCCGGATCACAATAGTGTCACTTTTAACCCGTGCCGGATGCGCCGTAATATGCGCCGTAATTGCGGTCACAATGCCATTCACAGAGCTATGAACCGGTGCCACCCGGTCAGAGCGCGAGACAGCAACCAGCTGTCCCCTTTTCACTTTGTCGCCCACCGCAACCAGCGGCGTCAGTCTGGCTCCATTTCGCTGTTGCAGCGAGAGATAAACATGCCGCGGCCAGAACCCACGATCAATGTGCTTATCATTGGTCAGAGATTTAAAAGATTCCGGATGGACGCCGCCGGAAAAAGGACGGCGGAGGTGAAGTAAATTCATCATCAATGCTCCCGCTGATTATACCAGTGCCACTTGTTTTGGCTTCGGCCAGTACCAGGTCGCAGAATCTGGTTCAATTTCCTGTATCGTCAAACAAGCCTGAGGACAGGACTGGCTGCACAGCTTGCAACCGGTACAAATGTCCTGAATCACGGTATGCATCTGCTTGGGTGCACCGACAATGGCATCAAAAGGACACGCTTTAAAACAGCGGCCACAGCCCGAGCAGCCTGATTCATCGATCACCGCCACCCACTGTTTATCTTCCTCGCTCATCTCGACAGATACGCCCAGAATATCCGCCACATTCAGTGCCAGCGAAGCCCCGCCCGGAGGACAGCAATCGGGACTCAGTTCCCCGGAAACCATTTTTTCAGCAGCCTGGCGACATCCCGCCTCACCACACTGCCCGCACTGACCGCCGGGCAACAGGTTTTCAATTTGATCCACCAGCGGATCACTTTCGACTTTAAAAACGATTGCAGCAAAACCGAGCGCAGTTCCCAGCATGCCGCCCATAATCACGAAAAATATAAATGACGATAAGATCATACCCACCTCCCTGTCAGGCCATTCCTGAAAAACCCATAAAGGCCATCGATAAAATGCCTGCGGTAATAAACGCGATTGGCGTTCCTTTAAAAGCAGCCGGCACATGACTGAGCCTTAACTGGCTGCGCAACCCGGCGAACAGCGTAATCACCACCAGAAACCCAAATGCAGATCCGGCACTGAACATCACCGCTGAGACAAAAGAATAATCCTGCTGAACCGCCAGCAAAGCCACACCGAGTACCGCACAATTGGTGGTAATCAATGGCAGATAAACCCCCAGCGCCTGATATAAACCCGGAAAAGCTTTTCTGACATAAAGCTCGGTGAACTGCACCACGGCAGCGATGACTAAGATGAAAGTGATGATGCGCATAAATTCCAGCCCGAGCGGTCTTAAAACAGCGAACTCCAGAATCCAGGTCGTTGCGGCAGCAAACGTCAGCACAAATGCCGTGGCGATGCCCATCCCGAGAGCGCTGTCGACCTTGCCTGAAACGCCCATAAACGGACATAAACCTAAAAACTTGGCCAGAACCACGTTATTTACGAATGCCGCACTGAGCATAATGATCAATCCATCGGTCATGCTGATAGTCCTTGCGATGTTCGTTCTCAGGGACATTTCTGCACGAGCTGTGCCATTGTGCATGAATGCACCATCAAGTCGCGTCATCGCCTGAAATCACGTTGGGTTGCATAAAAACAGACAGGGTTGCCGCGAATATTCAGAATTGTCGTAAAGCAGACAAAAACGGATAGGTGATGAAGATTTGTCCTGAATCAAACAAAGCTTCACTTTAAGCCTTGTTATCAGCACTGGTGCGGCACAGAAGCCAATCCGTGCATTGAGTGGAATAAGATATGCATAGTGTAATAAATAGACAGAGAAATAAATATACAGAAAAATAAATATGCAAAGAGATAAATCAACAGAGCAATAAACAACCACTTTATACCATTCACACTCAACACAATTCAGGAGAGCGAATACCAGTCAGGAAAACAGACAGATCATCTTGAGGTCACTCAGGTTAATCATCATTGCTAAGGAAAGCTTCTATGGGACAACCAGATACGCTTATGTTACAGACCCCTTCCCCGGCATTCGGCGAAGAAGTCTTTGCGCAGATTGTTTCCAACGCCCCGGTTGCCATCAGCATCACGGATGAGTCGGGAAACATTCTTTTTGTGAATCAAACTTTCTGCAACATCACGGGCTACAGTCATGAAGAGCTGACAGGCCAGCATTCTTCAAAGCTTTCTTATAAAGCAACGCCCCGTTCTGTGTATGAAAAACTCTGGTCTGCCATCACACAGGGACACCACTGGCAGGGACAGCTCCTCAACCGGAAAAAAAACGGCGACCCTTATATTGCTGATATGTCGGTTTCACGCATCAACAATGGCCATGGAGAGATCCGCTACTACGCCATCCACAAAGACATTACCGAAGAACATCATCTGCAACTCCACCAGAAAAACCAGTCACTCATGTTTGAAGCGGTGCTGCATGCCGCTCCGATGGCGATTGCTTTAGTTGACCAGCAACACAGGGCTATTTTCAAAAATGAACGTTTTGAGAAGATGAAGGATAATATTCATACCTCGCCGGTTCAGTTGCTGCTCGATACACTCAATGATGATTACGGGTATGACTCGCTGGAAGAGTTTATGGGAAGCGACACCCAGAAATATAAGGGTATTCATATCGGTAATCAGGGACCAGCCCATGAGCGGTGGTTTGATTTCATACTGGTAAAAATACCGGTTTCAGATACCACCGCAGAAACCTATTTCAACCGGGAACAGGGCTTCTATATTGTGGTTGCCATTAATGAGCGAACCCGTGAAAAGTTGCTGGTCGAGGAAAGGCGTATTAACTCGGTCAAACTCATGACCCGTGATAACAAATATGTGCATGCAATGCAGGAAGCACTGATGGCAACCCTGCACCAGCTTCAGGGGCCGTTTAATATGATTGAGTCGGCGATCAATATTCTCAAAAGAACCAACGCCGCCTGCCCCGGACTGGTTGCGATGGATGAAGCGATGAACACCGCAGTTCATGCCATGGATGATATCAAACAGGCGATTCCGGAACGGACATCCGAAGCCTTTCAGCCGGTCAATCTCAACCTGATTGTCAAAGATGCCACCTCCATCAGTACCGACGAGCTGCTGATGTCTTCGACGCATCTCAATCTGAACCTCGACCCGTCACTACCGGTGATTCATGGCATGCCTCACCGCCTGGTGCTGGCCCTCAAACAGCTGATCGATAATGCAATCGACGCCATTCAGGTAGCGAATCCGCAGGAACGTATTTTACAGATCACAACCTATGTTGAAGATCATGACGTCCATCTGGCAGTTGAAGACTCAGGCGGCGGCGTTGCCAAAGCGATTCAGATGAAAATCTTTCATCCGTTTTTCAGTACCAAGCCCAAACACCAGTCCGGTTGCCGGGGGATTGGTTTATCTATCGTTCAGCAGGTATTAAACGAACATGCAGCAACCATTGCGATGACGCACAGCACGCAGCTGAGCGGTGCCAAAGTACTCATTACATTTCCGGTGAACGGGTGGTAAACAGTTATGACAGTCTCTTATTCATCATTAGATTTAGAGCGTCAGCTGCTTGCAGCCATGTACAATATCAGTTGCGTTCTGAACAGTAGCCTCAATTATTGTGACACGACAGATAACGTGTTGAAAATCCTCCATGAGGAGTGCCAGCTCAAATGCGGCATGCTGACCATTCTCGACCAGTCCAGGGATATCCTGCTGGTTAAATCCGTTCATTCCCCCGCTTCCGGGGTGAATATCAGCCAAAAGCCCGTGCACTACAAAGTCGGTGAAGGAATTGTCGGCGAAGTGTTCCGTCAGGGCAGCTCCATGGTGATCAGAAATCTGGGGCAGGATATGCGTTTTGCAGACAAACTGGCCCTGTATGACTACGATAAGCCTTTTGTCTGCGTTCCCCTCAAAGATGCCAATAATCAGGTAATTGGTGCCCTGTCTGCCCAGCCACCGAATCTCGATGATCAGGCCATTACCATGCTGACCCGGTTTCTCGATATGGCCGCCAATCTGATTGCCCGCAACGTGCAGTTAGCCCACCAGATAGAGACCCAGCAACAACAGCTGGTCAGTGAGCGCGACGGGCTCAGGCGTAAAGTCAGAAACAATTACAGCTTTAAAAATCTGGTCGGACACACCAAGTCAATGCGGCAGATTTTCGAACAAATCCGGCTGGTTTCCCGCTGGGATTCAACCGTGCTTGTCCGGGGAGAATCAGGCACGGGCAAAGAGCTGGTCGCCAATGCCATTCATTATAACTCACCACGTGCAGCCAACCCTTTTATCAAACTCAATTGTGCTGCACTGCCGGACAACCTGCTGGAATCTGAACTGTTCGGCCATGAAAAAGGCGCATTTACCGGTGCAGTCAAACAGCGGAAAGGCCGATTTGAAATGTCGGATCACGGCACTATTTTTCTCGATGAAATCGGTGAAACCAGCCCGGCGTTTCAGGCCAAGCTGCTCCGGGTATTACAGGAGAAGGAATTTGAGCGGGTCGGCGGTTCCTCCACCATTTGTGTTGATGTGCGGATTATTGCAGCCACCAACAGAAATCTGGAACAGGAAGTCGCCAACGGCAATTTCCGTGAAGACTTGTATTACCGGCTCAATGTGATGCCGATGCATTTACCGGCATTACGGGAGAGAATTCAGGATATCCCCGAACTGACCGAATTTATGCTGCAAAAAATCGGCAAAGCACAACGGCGTAAACTCACGATTACCGACAGCGCCATCCGGACCATGATGACTTACGGCTGGCCCGGTAATGTCCGGGAACTGGAAAACACGCTGGAACGGGCTTCTGTGTTAAGTGAATCCGGAGAAATCAGCCCGGAACTGATCATCTTTAATCAGGTTGAACCTATGTTCCCGGCGCAAACCAGACCGGCTTCCCCCGCGCCACAGTCATTCACTTCAACGCCGCTGAATGAGCTGCCCAGTATCAATAAAGAAAAGCAATTTAACGATGAACGGGAAATGGTGATTGATGCACTGGAACGTTCCGGATGGGTCAAAGCTAAAGCAGCCCGGCTGTTGAATATGACCCCCAGACAAATTGCTTACCGGATTCAAATCATGAATATTGAAATGAAACAAATCTGACAACTTCCGGCTGTCAATCATTGTCTTAAACCAGACAATGATTGACAAAACCTGCTGACACAAACCATACAATTCACTTTAAAACCATGCAATTTACTTTAAAAACAATCAATTAAGCCAAGGCACAAGGTTTGCAACAGTCCAGAGGTTACTCTTTGGATATGGATTAATTATTGAGGTGTTTATGGAAGCAAACACACCCGTGCGGGCAAGGGATACGCATTCTTCTGAAATCCGCCATTTTCTGTCAAAACAGGTGCAGGAAAAAATAGCGCAACACCCGTGCTATTCGAAAAACGCTCATCAGTACGCCCGGATGCACCTCCCTGTAGCCCCGGCATGTAATATTCAGTGTCATTACTGTAACCGTAAATACGATTGCAGTAATGAATCCCGGCCGGGCGTGGTTTCCCGCGTTGCCTCTCCTGATATCGCACTCAAACAATTTGCCACGATAAAAAAACGGGCACCCAACTTAACCGTGGTCGGTATTGCCGGTCCCGGCGATGCACTGGCGAATCCGGACGCAACTTTCAGCACACTGACCGCAATCAGGCAGGCAGATCCTGACGTACAGTTATGTATTTCAACCAACGGACTGATGCTGGCCCCTTATGTTGACGAACTGGTTGCCGTGGGCGTCAGTCACCTGACCATCACGATCAACTGCACCGACCCGGACATCGGCAGTCAAATCTATCCGTGGATTTACTTCAATCATCAGAGACTCAGAGGCAGAGAGGCCGCAAAAACGCTGATTGAACAACAGTTTGCGGGTTTAAAAGCAGCGGCAGATGCCGGCATGCTGGTGAAAGTCAATACCGTGCTGATTCCGGGTGTCAATGATCATCACATCAAAACCGTCTCCGAAGCAGTCAAAGCACATGGCGCGCTGCTGCATAATATCATGCCGCTGATTTCAGACCCGGCTCACGGCACCTGGTTTGGTCTGACACATCAAAGAGGCCCCACCGACGAAGAGCTGGCGCAAGCCCGGACTGAGTCAGGTGACTATATGCCGCAAATGACACACTGCCAGCAATGCCGGGCAGACGCAGTTGGCGTGCTCGGCGGTTGCTCCTCATCCAGTGAATCCCCCGAACATCCGGAGATGGCAGAGAACACGACATCATCGCCCCGGCTGCGGATTGCTGTCGCCGCCAGTGATGATTCAGGCCTGATCAACACGCACTTCGGTCATGCAAAGTGGTTTGAAATTTATGAGTATTCTGCACAAAGCGGCCACTTCGGTTTTATCGAAAACCGTTCCACCAGCCAGTATTGTAGCGATCAGCACTGCGACGATGACTTTGATGAAAAAGAACGCATCATCCGGTCAGTCTCTGATTGCGATATGGTGCTGTGTGCCCGCATGGGAATCACGCCATGGCGTCAGCTGGAAAAACTGGGCGTCCGGCCCAATGTCGATTTTGCTTATCAGGCCACGCATGAAGTGTTACCGCAAATGATTCAGGATCAGATAAACCAGTCACAGCAAAACACAACGACATCCACAGAACGAGGTGATCATGAAGTATGCAATTACTGATAAATGTGTCGGATGCCATGCCTGTTCTCTGGTTTGTCCAAGTCAGGCTGTCTATCAGGACTGCGACAACGACAATCAGTTCCACATTCACAGCAAACGCTGTACCGGCTGTCTCGGAAAATTTGATACACCGCAGTGCGCCACAATTTGTCCGGTTGAAGAGGCGATTATTGACAGCCATGCCCGCCCGGTCAACCCGGCCGGCAGCTTAACCGGCATTGTCAGGGAGATGCGTTGATGAACACAGAAGCCCTTATGGTCACAGAAGCCATTATGGTTACAAAAGCCCATACTGAAACCAAGACCGGTGCAGGACAATTCTGGTCGCCGGTCATTCAGGCTTACCTGAGTGACAAGACCGCACTGCCGCCATATATGGGGCTGTCGCCCGGAGACTTTTCACGAACATGCCACATCTTTCACATCTCCCCGCCTGCAGAATTCAGTCATCAGCATCCGCAACGTCAGCTGCTCGCTGAACTGGCCGAACTACGGCAGACCGAGCGGCAGGATCTGGTCGCTTTACTCAATCAATACCGAAACCAACAGGAACCACTTTCAGCACTGATGACAACTGTTCTCAGCTTCGCCTGCCTCGGGACGCAACACCTGTGGCGGGATCTGGGTATGCCAGAGCGCCCAAAGCTGACACAGCTATTTGGTTTTTATTATCCGCAGCTGCAGGCACGCAATGATAAAAACATGCGCTGGAAACGTTTTTTATATCGTCAGCTCTGCAGCAGCGGAGGCGATTACGTCTGCCGCTCCCCCAGCTGCGACACCTGCACCAGCTTTGCCGAATGTTTTGAGGTGGAAGCCAGTCCGCAGTGATAGCGGGATTATTGATGTGACAAATCTGACATTTAATCATACTCATTCGTGACGGTTCAAAAGGATACAGCAAAAGATATCCCACAAACTCAAGCACAATACCCGGACATCGATGATTCAACTGATTATCATGAACCAATGATTCGGTATCCCCAAATGATCTGTTGATGAAGCGCTCTGAACCCTGCATCTTGAGATCACATGGGTATATAATGCTCGCAACGAACCATCAGGATCAGGATTTTATGATGACAATCAGATTTGAAGATACAGGTTGTCCACCATCAGTATCAGGTGGATATCTGCTGATAACCCGTAATGGAAAAGAAATAGCAACTGTCAGTATCCCTTCTCCTGTATTTACAGGAAGAATTCAGGAAATTACAAACCAGAACAGTGATAGTATTGAAGATCATGACGGCAACAGATACTCAGTTCAGGTCTCCTCCACACCATCCGGGGTTGACTGGGAAATGACCGTCACAGCAGCAGGCGACGAAAACCAGCTTAAGTGTGAAATAGCCGTAGAGTATCAGCCAAATGATTACTGATAGCGATTCTTATTCACCAAGTCATCGCCACCATTTAGTACATCGAAATGGCTTTGACTTTGATGGACATGAAATATGTATCTCCGACCATGCACTTATCGAATGTATCGAGCAAATTACATTCCTGATAGAAAACGTTGACAGGAAATACCATATCTACAAATCAAAACAGTCAGGTAATTAAATAACCACAAGTATCCCGGCATCAGCGTTTTCGGACGATATCGAAATGAAAAGACTGATACCATTTACCCGGACGGCGTCAGCCCCTCTTCAAATACTTTCGTCCGACACGTTAACATGGTAAAGAGTTACCAGGTAAAGGGATGTGCTTTTTTCCGGGTTTAACCTTTTTACTCTTTTTAAAACCGGCTTTATAGCTGGGGCAGACCAGACAACACTGTTTATTCGCTTCAGACTGAATCGTTGCAATATGTGCTTCTTCACCAATCATGCGCATCGCTTTGATCATACTGTCAGCATAAGAGCGCACCAGTGATGCCGCAAACTCACTGGTATAGACACCTCTTTTGACATCATTTTTCCGACGCTGGGAAAAATGGCGCAGAGAACCGATTAATTGCTTGAGCATAGCTTTACCTCCTGCACTACATCCGGAACCACCGGTTAATTTTGAGCAAAAAATAACCTGCAAGTTATATTCCAATCAGACAGTGTTTTTTATTTTTTGTTTCCGTTTGATGACAAGTGCATGATCAATAAGATGATCTTTATCGCATATATACGGTTAAATTGAGGACATTGACGGAAATTCGTCACCTGTTAGAAGAAGATCGGTAAAAAGTGACGATTTTTTGCCATCTCTGAATTGCCGGGCGGCAACATAGTTACAGCAACGAATTCAATTCTGGCGCATGGCAGACCGCCTCTACATTATTGCCGTCCGGGTCAATGACAAACGCACCGTAGTAATTTTCATGATACATCGGCCGCAATCCCGGTTTGCCGTTATCTTCTCCACCGTGCGCCATAGCCTGCTCATAAAATCGCTCAACTTCAGCACGGGATTTAGCAGAAAAAGCCGTGTGCCGCGGGGTAAATTCTTTTTTCGTTTCGATAATCCAGAAGGCCGGTTTATCTTCCGGACCAAAGGCACACATTCTCTGGGTCGGAAAGCTTTGGTTCCATTCAGCAACAAATTCCATCTGTAATGAGTAACCCAACGGAGCAAAAGCAGCTTCATAAAATGATTTTGTCGCATCAAAGTCAGTGGCATACGTACTGAGGTGATCAATCACAATTCATTCTCCTTTTGTCATACTATCAATCATGAATGTTTTCCGTTAAATCAACCAAATATCATTCACTTCCCTTAAAGCATAGTATGAAAAAAGCATAGTATGAAAACTTCGGCCAGCGCCGTGTTTGTTGGCCTGATATTGAAACAGTCTGAGAAAGCCAGCAGAAAAGCTGGCTGATTATCGTTGCTCGGTCACTTTATCCGCCACATGCTGAGCAGTTTGGGCCAGCACCCGGCAGCTCTGTGCCAGAGCAGCTTTCTCTTCCGGAGTGAGAATATTACCATCTGCCGGAACTGCGCTGCGAAGCACGACTTCAAACCAGAATTTAAGTTCTTCGAAATCCATATTTCCCATGCCCGACCAGTGAAGTTTAAAGTGATTACTTAAGTTATCACGATTATATTTTTCATCACACTTAATATCAACCAGATTCATATGATATAATTAATTTTCTGATTCAATGCTGCATTTCAGATGCGACCTTCTTAAAGAGTTCATTAACCACATGAATATGTTAGAGATTTCCGATGGAACGTGCTGAATGTCAAACCATGGCTGAACGCTTTTTATGGGCGCTCGAACAAAAAGGCATTTCTCAGCGGGAACTGGCCCGCAGGCTCGATACGAATCCGGTTTTTCTGAGCAAGCTCGGTACAGGCAAGTCAAAGAAAACCAGAATGGTGGTTGATATCGCGCTGGCACTGGATGTCACACCGGAATGGCTGGAATACGGCATTGAAGATAACCGGGCCCTCACCGGACTTACCAAAGAAGACCTGCATGCCGCCAGTCAGACTTTTATCACCAAAGTCATCGATAAGATCAGCGCGGCCTCACTCAGTGCAGATGAGATACACCAGAAAACCGGGCTTCCCAGACAGGTCATCTCCCGTATTCTGTCGGGTCAGCATGAATTATCTCTGGTTGAAGCCATGCTGCTGTGTGACCTCTTCAAGACCTCGCTCTATGAAATGATTAAAAAAGAGCCGGGTGGTACTCAGATTCCTTTAATCAGTGGTCAGGATATCATTCATCACGTCATTGCCCCTGGATTCGTGATGACGGTTGACTTTATTCCGGACAGCAAACATCTGATCGGTATCCGCAATGATGGTGCTTTTACCGGCCAGTACCTGAATCAGGGCAATGTGGTGATTGTCGACCCGGATGTGAAATCATTTAATATGAAAAACGGCGATACCTGCCTGTTTGTGGTGGATAACAAAATTGATATCGGGCTGAAGAATCCGACAGAAATCAGAAGCCTGAACTTTTTCAAAAATGTGTATGATCTTTCCCGGATTGACATGATCGGTAAGGTTGCCTTCTTAGAGCTGAATCCGGCGACCTCTGACACCAGTCACATGGTCAAAGAAGAAAAAGAGCAGTTAATCGAAACGATCCAGCGAATTATTCCCGGCGGTACATTAGTCCCTCAATACAGTTAGTCCCTCATTACGGTTAGTCACACAATACGGTTAGTCACCCCATACAGTGAACACCGCCATATAGCTGCCATATAAAAGCTAAAAGCCCCGCCGCGCCGAAAACGACGCGGGGGCCTTCAGGCAGAACCGCTCTGATCAGCGCTTCAGGCTTTAAACAGGTTATTCTCTTCACTGTAATCAATCTCCCACCGGAAGGGTGAAAAATTGGTCTGGCTGTCGAGCATGTCACTTTGTTCAGCACGCTTAAACCAGAGAATTACCCGCTTGGTCACAATGGGGTACATGATGATTTCATACAATACCTTGGTACAGAAAGAGAACACCAGAAAATGCAGCATATCAATCATGGGCCAAACACCATAAAAGGCAATAAAACAGAATAACCCAACAGCAATCATTTCTGAAATGAATAGCGAACGAAAGATACGCTGAAATAAAAAGCCACGCTTCTTCACCTTAATCTTCTGAAACACATAGCTTGAAATCATAAACGAAATTACGAATGTAATAGCCGAAGCGATATAGGTTCGGATCATATTACCAAACACGATCTCATAGGATTCCTGCAGGTGCCAGAATTGAGAAGGAGGCAGAATCAGTACCAGCCAGATACAAAAGGGGAAAAAACCATGGAGAAAAATGCACTCCATACCACTCTGCGGGCATATTGAAATCCATAAACATCGGTAATGATATAATCAAAAATATAAGATAAGGGGTAAACAAACATACCACCGGTAATGGTAAATCCATTCAGTGAGACTAATTTACTCGATAATATATTACTGGTAATCATCACCATCACTAACATAACTGTCAGAGGAAGTATGTATTTATATTCCTGTTTCCTAATCGTGTAATTAATTTTTTCAAGGTCATAACAGCCTCTGGCACGGCCAGCAAAATAAGCTGACTTCCCATCTATTTTATTAAGAATATCCGGATTTTCATCAATCAACTCTTGTGTAAGACGAATTTTCTGTCCATTGACATCAATATATTTCTCCATGATTTATCTCTATTTATTGGTTACTAAATAAAAATATAGTGAATCCATATATTCATCAATAGAAAAATTAACTTTTATAATAAATGCCTTCAAATCTAGCTTTATTTTATCAGTTGAAACCTGTCGCTTCATGGTATCGGAGATACCAGTACACATCCTCCACAATCAGAACAATGCTCTTCAGTAATACCTGATGATGACCACCTTCTTTTTCTGGCGGCGATCTAATGCCCGTCCGGGATTTAAATTCAGCGCTTTAATTAATTGACCGATATCCCGGTAGGCGAGATAACCGGTTCCGGACACGGTGCTGTGGGAATATTTATCCACGTCCGGTTTTGAAAATTCAACCATATTATTATTTCATCCTGACATATAAAACTGACGTATATTTAAAGACATATTATATACCGATATAACCTGAAGATGCATTACTCAGGTCACCTGGGTATATTTATAAAAAGATGAGTAAGTACGGTTTTATTTTATCAATAGCCAGTCAGACACTGGCTATATTATTTACAGAAGGGTCATTACTGGGCAAAAATTAAATTCATTTTCAATTCATCTGCTTTTGAATGGCTGGTATAAACCTGAACAGAGATTGTATTTACATCCGGATCAACCAGATCAGGATTCACTTTCACATCGATCTCACAATCGCTGTTTTGATAAAGTGTCGAGAAACATGAATTACCGACAATAAATACCCCTTCCGGTGCTTCGATCCGGGTAATCTCAAACGGCTCCGAACCCAGGTTACGAACAGGTAATCTCAGTGCAGAATTAATATTTCTGGCGGTCAATCTTGTTTTTTGCGTAAAGCTGACCCCACTGGTAAATTTCCCCAGCCATCCATTGCCGGAAAAGTACCCCACATTGGTATATACACCATAAGCATCAGGCTGCGCGCAACCCGCGCCCCAGCTGACGATACCAAACTGTTTATAATGACCATTCACTTCACGAACCAGCGGGCCGCCACTGTCTCCCTGACAAGCATCTTTACCACCTTGTTTCAGGCCCACACACAATGAATCTTCACCGATACCGGCATAATTACCGCCCAACGCCTGACAGGTGCTTAAATCAACAAAAGGCATGGAGACATAGTTTAAAGTTTCCGGAAAGTCGCTGCCGGTCGCTGATTTATTTCCCCATCCGATCACGGTCATCGCATCCCCGGCGATAAGCGCACCGGCATCAGCCTGACTGGCCAGCGCAATACTGCTGGCATCAACGGTTTCTTCCAATTCGAGCACAGCAATATCGTTCGCGCTGTTACCATAGTCATCATGCGTATAGATGGCCTGAACGCCCACACGCCGGGCTTCAGTTTTTTCCTGACTCAAATGCGTGAGACCGATCGACACGTCGATCTCCCCGGCTTTTAATCCTTCAACACAGTGCGCCGCCGTTAACACGTAACGCCCGCCGATAAAGCTCCCGCCACAAAACTGGCTCATAGCTGCACTCGTGTCTTTCATCACCAGCGCAGTCATAAAGGGCCACTGGCTGGTGGATGACTCCGAGCCATTGACGATCCTTGCAACTTCAGAATGAATATTGCCAGCGGATGCCGTCTGTGTCGCTGCCAGAATACTGCCAGCCAGTATGGAAATGGTTCGTTTGATTCTCATATAAAGTTACTCTTTTATGCATTTGGTTTTATATAAAATAATCTGAACGAAAGCATTCCGTCAATATCCGGCACAGCACGCGCTTCTATTGATAATTCTATGATGTAACGCATACAAAACTTTTGGGGTGAGTATCAATTTACGACGTCAATTCATAAGGAAATGATAGACATAAAACTTGTTGATAAATAAAATAGGACCATTTTCCAAAATATGAGACACAAGTCATATAGCACACATCACCATTAATAGTGAAAAACAAGGCATGATTTCCAGCGGTTATAACACAAAAGATTCAATGGGCAACAAATATCAGGAAACTCATGCGGATGAGATTACTGTATTGGCTTGCAACCAAATGATTGCAGAAGGTGCACAACAACATAGCTATCTGAACGAAACTCCTTAAAGATATAACAAGTCAACATGAAAAACATTTATATATATATCAGTTTTTTATTATTAACTTTCTGCAATAACTCTTTCAGTGCATTATCTGATCATACATTTTTATTCATTAACCCAGTAGTCAGTGTAAAGTCTTATATCGCTGACACAACCAAAGTTAATTACTTACAAGACCAGATTACCGCTCCATGGAATATGAATGTCCATGTAAAAAAGAAGAACGATAAAAAAGTTGTTAATAGCTGTCAATCCACATTACAGGCTTATACTCAAGTTTTTTTCCGGTCAGGCAATCAGAGTTCAGTGCTTACCAATATTCTTACATTCAATGTCGCGCCATTGATCTAGTCACTAAAATGACACAACCAAAAATATCTTATATACAAGAATTCATTCTGGATAAAAATTCAGTTCAGTTGTTTCCGGCTTCTGTAGGAGAAGTCATTTCAAATGATGATCAACGACGTATTGATAAGAATCCAGACATGACATTTGGAGAATTCACCCAAATAAAAAACTTTGCAAAACAGGATAAATACTCAGTCAGTATTGAGGATAATAGTGGTGGAATCCAATATATGACAATCTTAGCCAAGGGTGATTTTAATGGTGATCAAGTAGAAGATTTATTACTGAGTGTAAACAATCAGGTTAAGGAAGGAACATATAATACATATAATTTATACGTATTAACAAAGACTACTCAAAATGGATTATGGAAAATTATAAATTCATATCCAAAAAAATACAAAAATCTAAGATAGAAGAATAATTACTCTCTTATTTTTTTCATTCACTGTCTACTAATACTTAGTTAATCAGAATTATTAAATATTATCGATGATTATTTTGATTTAACTAACAAATTAGCAAATAAATTAGATAAAACAGAAAGTAACATGATTAATGACTTTAATAACTCTATAAGTAATGAAGTAAACAAGCAATGGATACAACAGATAAAAAGGATTTCTTGGTGAATTCCAACAAGTTAATCCGAGTGAAAAGTGAGGTATCTCTAACTAAAAGAGTACTTGGCTCTTTATTTTTTTTGAGTCTTGCAATGATATCACTCATTATATTTTGCTATACATTATATCACTTAATTGAGTCTATGATTAATCATCAGCCTGTTATTGTATTTAGTCAATCTCCAATGTATTTTCTGGGTTGTATACCTGTAATGTTTATTGGTTTCTTTGTTGTATTATTTTCAAACAAAATTAATTTTAGTTCAAAAGTTTTTTCTATAAAAATTGCTGGATTCTTCTTGGTAATATCATTCATATTTCCTCAGATTATGGATTATATTGTCAGCTCTTATATTAAGGACAATCATTACTTATACTGCAAAAAAGCTTCAGAACATAGAGCCAGATACTCAAAAAAAATATATACAATTGATAAGCAGGTTTGTGAATCTGAAATTGAAAAAAGGATAAAAAGAATCGAAGGATAACAATTTATCATTTTTATTAATTTAAAATGTGAATATGAGTAAAAGGTGATTATAGGCATGAATAGTTCTGTTAATGAACAAACAAGTAAACAATGGACTTATCAAATTTGGAATAAGTTTTAGTGAACAATAAAAACTCAGACTACTTTACAATCCGGCGAGTAAAGCCATTAGTTATTTTAGGCGTTTTAATTTTAGGTTCTTCAGCTTTATTTATTCCAAATTTTTTTGAGTTAATCAATGGAATGCAAACAATGAACCCAATCATTGAACTTGAAGATGGTTTAATGCATTTATTGGGGTGTATCATTGCACTTTCATGCTTATTTATAATCACATTATTACCTGAAAAAAAAGCCCAAAGCGCTAAGAGTTTTTTAATGGCTGGCTCTATTGCTGGCATTATATTGATCTTTATCTTTCCAGGTATAATGAAATTTCAAGTAGATGAGTTTATAGATAAAAATCATTATCTATATTGTAAAAGAGCATCCTATCACTCAGGTAAATATGATAGTTATGTCTATACATCTAATGAAGAAATATGTAGCTCTTTATCTAAAAAATAAATTAATAATACCATTAAAAATAGCTATTTATTAAGGTGGTGTTCAAATTTCTGTGTCATTTCAATATAACAGAAAAATTGCTACAAAAGATGAGCGATGAAGAAATAAGAAGAGAAGCAATGGAGTCAATCAATGATAAAATAAACCAGCAGTGGATCCCTCAAATCAGAGGTATATGCTGGTGAATAATAAAAACACACAAATAGAAATAACTCTAACAAAAAGGATAGCAACGATAATTTTATCTGGTGCGATGTCGATTAGTAGCCTAGTTTATTTTTTTACAGTTTTTATGATCTTATCTACTCTATGAATACTCACTTGCCCGCTATTTATTTTAATAAATCGCCAATGATATTTTTAGGATGTGGGTTATTTGTCTTCGCGTTATTTTTGATGTCTCTTTTTACAAACCATCTTAATTTAATATTCATGTCAATTATAAGAGTTATGTTTCTTGTTGGTTTTATAATGATATTTGCATTTCCTTATATTATGAATGTATATGTAGAAGATTTTATGAGTGATAATAATTACATTTATTGCTCAGATGCATCTACTCACCGAGGTAAATTCATTGAATACGTTTATACTCGTGATACGCTCACATGTAAGACTGAAGCTGACAAAAAACGTAGAGAATATAAGCCATATTAGAAAGTAAATTAAATTTTACCATGGATCTTATAATCTAAAATAAAACATGTTAAAAACACAACCAAGCTACAAAATTATAATTTCATACCTACTTGAAATAATTCTGCTATCATTTTTCAATGGCTTTATATTTCTCGGGCTATTCATATCTTTCATTTACGACACTCTTCTAAAAAACAATCAGACAGGATCAATTTTTATTCCTGTAATGACCAGTATACTGACCTTGATTTATTTATCGTTTCACCGATATAGAAAATATAAAAATGAAGGAATATGGTTATTAAAAAATGATACATTACACCAAGGTGATACGATCAATTTTTCAATTGAATTAAACAAAATACAAGCACTGATCACTTGTCGACCTTCGAAGAAAATGACCAATTATATCGGTCGAAAAGGAAATAACATTGGAGCATACAATTTTATAGAAGATGGAAGACTTATCATAAAAATTGATTCTCATACATATTTACCTTTATATCTCCATGAGTATAAAAATGGTAAATTAATCATGGATACATTAGTTCAGTCATTTCAACCGAAGTTAATTGAAAACTATCAATTTAATCTGGAAGAGTGTCATAACTTAACGATGAAAAATAGAAATAAATTAGTTAGAACTAATTAGTAACTGTTCACATATGAAAAAACAGTAAAAACGATTAATTATGGAACATCTACTTTTTTGGCCAGTATCAATATTTTTATTTTTCTTTATACATAATATGAGAAAGTTAAATTTTTCAAACTGGTTTTTAGAGTGCATATATATCGTAACCCTTATTCAATTAGGTTCAACATATTACATCATATTTAAAGATGATGGAGATGTTGTCTTTTTATTACAGCATGTTTATACAATAAAAAGTGACCTGATTAAATTAGTTTCAATATTAATGCCTTTTTATATTGTATTTTGGGGATTGCTAGGTATTAAAAACACAGAGAAACACAACAAAAAAATCCCATCTCCCTCCCTGCTTAATCAAAAAGTATTAAAGACCAAAATACAGCCAAAAAATTTATTAATACAATGTATTATATCTGTACCTCTATTCATTATTTTTATCTTTATTCTACATTTCCTCTCTTTAATAATCGGTAAATCTTCATTATTGAATGAATTCTACGATGATAAGATTACATATATCTATACTTATTTTATATTTTGTCCATTTTATTTTTACCTATATTACAATCACCATAAAAAAACAGAAAAGTGGCGATTAGATGAAAAGCAACTCTCTTGTGGGAAACCTGTTATCTTTTCAGTTAAACTTGATGACATAGATACAATTATTGTTGGCACACCTGTTAAAAAATTATCAGATAATATATTGTTCAGACTATATAGTAAAAAGAATAGTAAAACATTTTCTACACGTATAGATGGAAGTATTATAATTAAGTTAAAAAACAAAAAATATATTAATCTGAATATATCTCATTTATATGGTGGAGGTGATATTATTCAAAAAATTCTCCATATCAAATTCGATAAAGTTAATGATAATTATCAATTCAGCACAGAAGAAAGACGTTTATTTGGTTCTCGAAAGAGAAACCGTCTGCTTTCTTTAAAATCTGAATGATATAATGTTAATTGAATCATACCAATGAGTATTGAGACTCTTGTAGCAGGGTGAAGGGATTTTCAACTTGCCACAAGGATACATCTCATATCTTATATATCCTGACTAAAACAAAAGAGAATGGAGACTGTACTGTACTGTACTGTACTGTACTGTACTGGGAGAATACCCTGAACAATAAGTTAATATGTATGAAAAAAGCAATAAATGAGCTTATCAAATTGAGAAAATTTTAGTGAACAATAAAAACTCAGACTACTTTACAATCCGGCGAGTAAAGCCATTAGTTATTTTAGGCGTTTTAATTTTAGGTTCTGCAGCTTTATTTATTCCAAATTTTTTTGAGTTAATCAATGGAATGCAAACAATGAACCCAGTCATTGAACTTGAAGATGGTTTAATGCATTTATTGGGGTGTATCATTGCACTTTCATGCTTATTTATAATCACATTATTAACTAAAAAAAAAGCCCAAAGCGCAAAGAGTTTTTTAATGGCTGGCTCTATTGCTGGCATTATATTGATCTTTATCTTTCCGCGTATAATGAAATTTCAAGTAGATAAGTTTATAGATAAAAATCATTATCTATATTGTAAAAGAGCATCCTATCACTCAGGTAAATATGATAGTTATGTCTATACATCTAATGAAGAAATATGTCGCTCTTTATCGAAAAAATAAATTAATAATATCTTTAAAAAATACTTTTGAATTTCCATGTAATTCCGAACACCTGCTTGGTTTTAGTTCGGATTCTATTACCCCTTGTTTTTCATCTTCGCAGTTTCAATCTGGCAGATATCAGTCGTTTTTGTATACACCGTCGTCCAGTATTTTCCTTCATGGTCAGAGATGGCTTCACAATAAATGTAATGGTTTTCTTCCACAAAATGATCGACCCAAAACATCATGAGATAGGGGGAAATCAATGCAATTAAAAGCCCGTAAAACGCGACTTGAACAGAAAAAAACAGCATTTTTGGGGATACTTTTTCTGCAAAAAGGATAAGCATAAAAAATGAAAAACATGATAGCCCTAAACCACCAACACTAATATATCCTTTACTGAATTGAATAACAGGCTGAAATGTCTGCATTCCATAAATCAATTCATATAAATACGTTGAACATGAATGAAATCCAATGAATGTCATACCACCAAGGAATAATACAGCCGGTATTTTATATCTAAGTGGCATCCTTCTATCCTGAATGCTGTTATGATTATCTTCACCCTTCATCAGCCTTTATTTCCTCTAACCTTCGCAGTTTCAATTTGGCAGATATCAATCGTTTTTGTATACACCGTCGTCCAGTATTTTCCTTCATGGTCAGAGATGGCTTCACAATAAGTGTAATGGTTTTCTTCCACAAAATGATCGACCCAGAACATCATTAAATAGGGGGAGATGATTGAAATTAAAAGACCATAAAACATAACCTGAAATGAAAAAAACAGCATTTTTGGGGATATTTTTTCTGCAAAAAGAACAAGCATAAAAGATGAAAAACATGATAATCCTAAACCACCAACACTAATGTCGCCTTTACTAAATTGAATAATTGGTTGAAATGAAACCATTCCATCAATTAAGTTATAGATATATTTTGGAAATGAAAACAGGCAAACCAATGTCAAACCACCAAATAAAAGAATACCTGAAGATTTATATTTCAGTGGTAATTTACCTCTTTCTTTTTTATTCACCAAATAACCCTCACTTTTGCTCCACCAGTCCGGATTTTTCCGATTTCCTCATTTATATTTGAGTGGCATCTATCTATCCTGAATACTGTCCTGATTATCTACACGCCTCATTAGCATTAATTATTTTTCACTTTCTCAGTTTCAATCTGGCAGATATCAGTCGTTTTTGTATACACCGTCGTCCAGTATTTTCCTTCATGATCAGAGATGGGTTCACAATAATTGTAATGATTTTCTTCCACAAAATGATCAACCCAAAACATCACTAAATAGGGAGAGATAAGTGCAATTAAAAGGCCATAAAAAGCCACACTAAACAGGCAGATGAAAACCTTTGGTGACATTTTTTCGCAAAAAATAATCATGATAAAACCAGCAATGCATGACAGCATAAAACCACCTTCACTGATTTCTTTTTTGCTAAAATGAATGACTGGCTGTAAAGTATTCATTCCGTGAATCAATTGATAAATATTGTTCGGGAATGAATACAGGCAGCTAAGCGACAGGCCACCAAAGACGACAATAGCAAATATTTTATACTTCAGTGGCATTTTTACTTTGTCTTGCTTACTCACCACTTAGTCCTCTGATGTTTAAATACCCATTGCCTATTGTTCATCATGCTCACGCTTACGCTCAATTAGCCCAATGCAGGTATCTATATCTGAAGTATAAACAGAATGTCTGTATCGAGCTGAGTGAGTAGAAACCACTTCACAGTAAACATAATGATTATTACTCATAAAATTATCGACAAAAAAACCAATAATATGAGGAAATATAAACATCACCACAAGACTGGAAATTAAAGCTCGATTTAAGAGTGACTCAATGACAGGAGGCATTTTCTTATGAAAAATTGACAGCAAAAAGAGTATCAGAGTTCCCAGACCCGCGCCTGCAAAGTACATCAATGACTGACTAAATTCTATGACAGAACTGTGATCAATCATTTCCTTAATCAGGCGATAAAAACTAATGGAAAATACGGAAATAGTAAAAACACAACAACATCCAAATAAAATGACACCAATCATTCTGTATTTCATTGAAGTTGTTTTTTTTATGCAATTGAAAAGTGGCCCTATTCTATTTATCAATATGTTTCATGTCTATCCTTTACTTATCAAACAATACGTTAAATAGATATCCACCCCAAATTTTTTGCATCTGTTACATAATAAAATTATCAACAATCATTTAGACGAATTTTTAAATTGCATGTAATGAAGCGAAACAAACCACCACTCACACACATTCAGATGCATGGCTTTGCAACTGCAAAATCCACTGACGCTGTAAGAACGCTTTGGCCCGGAGATGGTGCTTCTCCTGTAAGAATGGGAATGCCTCTTCAAAGCTCGCCTGCCCTGCGGCCCGGTTCTGATGATATGTGACCAGATGGAAGCCCATTTCGGTTTCGACCGGCGGGCTGATTTCCTGTGGGTTTAACCGGTGTAACGCTTCAGAGACCGGCCGGTAGAGATCCCCTTCTTTACACCAGCCCAGATAGCCCTGATTCATCGCGCTTGGGCATTCCGAGTAACGCTGCGCCAGCTGAGCGAATGACTTTGGCCGGGCTCTGGCAGCAATATCACGGATGCGCCTGAGGGCATTGCTCCGGGTATTCTCTGCAAAATCATCATTGACCGTAATTAAAATCTGGCTCATTTCCCAGGTCGCCGGTTTTGAGAATTCCTGCTGATGTTGCTGGTAATAAAGTCTGGCTTTGGTGACATCCAGCGGAGGAATATCAGAAGAAACCGCATCCAGTACCTTGTCACACATCAGTTGATCGCAAAGCGCCTGACGAAACCCTTCCTGACTCAACAGCTGAGATTTCATCGTCTGATGAAATGCAGCTTCCGACTCAAATTGATCCACACATGCCTGATACGCCTGCGCCAGTTCATCAGGACCAACCGGCGTTACCTGAGCGGCGGCGGCCGATGTCAGAATCAGCTGCTGGATGTCAAACATCCGGCAGGCTTTTTCTTCTGCTTCAGCCCGCTGAACCGATGACAGATATTCCGGGTTCAGCTGATACAGGTCCGTCGCAACTTTTGCCATTAAATAACGCTTTTTCTGTTCGTTCCTGTTCATCCCTGTTGCTCCTGTGAAACCGCTGCCGGTGTAAGTTGCGCAAACACACTGGCATCGAGCTGAAACCGCAAATCACTCAGCGTGATTTCATATTTTAATGTGCCATCCTCCAGATCACGGTAGGCGCGCTGAATCTCTACAATCTGGCCTTTTTCGGCCAGCACCTCACCATTCATCGCCAGCGTCCGGGTGAGCTTTGCTTTATCCAGTGAATGAAAATATCGTGGCACCCAGTCCAGACGGGCTGCAATCAACTCTTCATCCCGGATACCAATCACCTGATTCACCTCCGGAAAAAACACCTGATAAATCACCTGAGTTTGCAGAAAAAAGCCATAAGTTCTGACGATACCGACACAACCGGCTTCGATCAGAACCTCTCCTTTTTCCATGCCGGGAAAACTCCCGTCATTACGGACAGTGCGGATCACCCTGACTTCTTCTCCGGCATCAAATCTTGCCGTGAACACGCTTTCCATCTCCCGCCTCCTTATTCTGTGCTGACACGATTCTCTGCAATTACTATTCTCTGCAACCACTCTGCTCTGCAATCACTCTGCGCTACAATCACGATGCTGTGCAATCACTGCTACAGCTCTGGCAGCCACTGGCTTCAAAAGCCAGCTCCCGGCCCTGTGTCAGTTGGCTGTAAGCCATACACAAGGCGCGTCTATGCTGATCGTAGCCAGGCTTCGCCTCACCCGCAGGCAAGAGCTTCTGGTACATTCTGAGCAACTGGATGTGTTTGATCTGAACCAGCCGGGTGTCATACGCAATCTCAAAAAAATCGAGAAAATCTTCCGCTGTTTCCAGTCCGTCCATTGCCGCAAGTCTATCGGCATCCACAACGCTGCTATTGTGGCTATTGTGGCGACTGTCCCCATTAACGCTGCTATTGTGGCGACTGTCCCCATTAAAATCGTCCTGATTCACAGACGAATTAACGCGACTGTCCCGATTAAAACCACCCTGACTCACTGACAAATTAACGCGACTGTCCCCATTAAAATCGCCCGACGAATGATCGCTATCCTGCATATTGATAGTCATGAATCCCTCCGGTCATTGTTAAATCAATCAGCGACATCAGATCATCGTTCCCCGGCACGCATTTACAGGTCTCAGACCAGTCGCGGAGTGCTTCACGAATCTCTTCGCACTGAGCACGGGTCAGGGAAATTCCCAGCTGACGGTACACGGCATCAATGGCATGAATCCCGGAATGTTTACCCAGCACCAGATGATGCTTGCGGCCAATCAGTGATGGCGGAAAGCTTTGATAGTTATTGATGTCTTTCAGAAGTCCGTCGATATGGACACCGGATTCATGGGTAAATGCGTAGTCCCCCACGATGGCCTTCTGGGGCGATAAAGTCCGCCCGGAGACAATATGTAAGTAACGACACAGTGCGGGCAGTCTGGCCAGATCAATGTCACTCTGCGGTTTGTTTAACACATTTAATGCCACCGCGACTTCTTCCAGCGCCGCATTCCCTGCCCTTTCACCC
Source organism: Vibrio aerogenes (assembly GCF_024346755.1). Lineage (NCBI taxonomy): Bacteria > Pseudomonadati > Pseudomonadota > Gammaproteobacteria > Vibrionales > Vibrionaceae > Vibrio > Vibrio aerogenes. The sequence goes on from NZ_AP024861.1 coordinate 3,417,516, forward strand.
AGCCCGGTGACGGTTGTATTGACGCTGTAAGCACCGGCATCCACGGCTGCCAGTGTATTCGCGGTCGCCAGTCCCAAATCGTTATGGGCATGCATTTCAATCTGCAAATCGGTCCGCTGTCTGAGATCTGAGATTTTATGATATGTCGATACAGGGTCCAGCACGCCCAGCGTATCAGCAAACCGGACACGACGGGCGCCCGCTTCACCGGCAATATCCACCACCCGGTGCAGCAGCTCATCCTCTGCCCGTGACGCATCTTCCATCCCTACACACACCGATAAACCGGCATCAACCGCCCGGCGGATATTCTCCAGACAAAGGCTCAGCAACTTTTTCACCGGAATATTCAGCTTGTTTTTCAGTTGCTGCACAGAAACCGGCACAGATAAATCCACCCAGTCCAGCCCCAGCCCGCAGGCTGAACGAATATCTTCGTGCGTCATCCGGCACCATGCCATGGTGCTGGCCTGCCGGAGCGAACCGGTGATCTCCCTGATCGTCGCCCGCTCTTTTTCACCCATTGCAGGAATGCCGATCTCCAGCTCCGGCACGCCGGCGGATTCCAGCATTAATGCAATGTGGACTTTTTCTCCGGTTGAAAACCCCACGCCGGGACTTTGTTCGCCATCGCGCAGGGTCGTGTCATTGATGACGACACCGGGCGTCTGCATTTCTCCTGTCACAAAAGCCATACGCACTCCTTTTGCTCTGGCCGCGTCATTTTCTGTTTTCCCTGACCTGCTATCTTCCCTGGCCTGATGTTTCCTCTGGCCTGATATTTTCCCTGATCAGATCAGAAATCAGGCATAACTTGGCGAGAAAATCTCGGCCGAGCCGGTATTCTTCTCGTTATCCCAGTAAGGAGACAAGGTTCTTAACCGCGCCACAATCTCCGGCAGAGTCTCCAGTACATAATCAATGTCTTCATCTTTGGTAAACCGGGACAGTGAGAAACGTAACGTGCCATGCGCTGCCGTGAAGGGTATCTGCATCGCTTTCATCACGCGGGAAGGTTCAAGTGAGCCCGATGTACAGGCAGAGCCGGAAGATGCCGCAATACCCGCCTGATTCATCAGCAGCAACAGCGCTTCACCCTCCACATATTCAACCGCAATATTGGTCGTGTTCGGCACCCTTTTCGCCGGGTTGCCGGTAATAAATGTATTGGGAATTCGTGCCAACAGTCCCTGTTCAAGACGATCCCGCATCAGCTGAATCCTGTACGTGTCTTTCTCCAGTGCGTCATACGCCAGCTCTGCCGCTTTGCCCAGCGCAACCACAGAGGCCGCATTTTCAGTCCCGGCGCGGCGCCCGCGCTCCTGATGCCCGCCCCGGAGCAGTGGCCGGAAACGCGTACCGCGTTTCACATACAGCGCTCCCACACCTTTGGGCGCATGAAATTTATGCCCGGAGATGGACAGCATATCAATATCGGTTGGTTTCACATCAATCGCATATTTACCCGCCACCTGCACCGCATCAACATGGAACTGTGCCCCGGCTTTTTTCGCCATCCGTGCCAGCCGGCGAATCGGAAACAGTGTGCCGGTTTCATTGTTTGCCCACATCATGGAGACAATCGCCGTATTGTCACTCAGTGCCGCCCGGTACTCGTCCATATTCAGCCGTCCTTTCTTATCGACGCTGATCCAGTGAATTTTGTAGCCTTTGCGTTCCAGATGCTGGCAGAGCTGAAGCGTTGCCGGATGTTCAACCTGAGAAGTAATAATCTCTTTCTTATCAGGAAAGGCCTCCACCGCAGATAAAATTGCGGTCGTATTTGCTTCCGTTGCACAGGAGGTAAAAATGACTTCACTGGAATACTGCGCGCCGATCAGCATTTGTACCTGCTCGCGGGCAATTTCCATCGCCTGGCCGACTCTGGCTCCCAGTTTATGAATTGAAGACGGATTGCCGTAATACTCCGACAGAAAAGGCATCATACATTCCAGCACACGCGGATCAATCCGGGTGGTGGCATTATTATCGAGATAAACCATTTTGGTGACTCCTTTCGGCGCTGCAGAATTAAACATCATAAGTCGCCTCCTTTTTGTGCGCCGTGTGCGCATCCTGAACCGGGAAAACAGTAACAGATTCACCCAGAGCCGCTGACACCTTGTGCTCCACATTCGCCAGTGTCAGTCCGGCCAGACCGCAACCGGTACAGGCACCGGTCAGTGAGACAAACACGACATTCTCTTCAATATCGACCAGTTGAATATCACCGCCGTCAGCCATAACTGCCGGACGCACTTCTGCAATCACGGCTTCAACAATCTGCCAGACCCCTTCACCAACAGCCTGATCGGTTTCCGGCTTAATAGCGACAGCCGCCGCAGGCTGTGATTTTTCCGCGTCTTCCTGCGCAAAATAATCTTCCAGCACCCATTCAATTTTTTCATGGCAGGAAGTACAGGCACCACCGGCTTTGGTATAGTTGATCACTTCTTCCAGCGTGGTTAAACCATTGGCTTTCACCACCCGTTTGATCATCAGATCATCAATGGCAAAGCACTTACAAATCAGTTCACCTTCTTCATGATCGTCTTCGACAATTTCTCCGCGATAATCCGCCACCGCAGCCTGAAGGGCTTCCATCCCCATCACCGAGCAGTGCATTTTTTCCGGTGGCAGCCCATCGAGAAACTCAGCAATATCCTGATTGGTGACAGACAAAGCCTCATCGACCGTTTTTCCGATAATCATTTCGGTCAGCGCGGATGAAGAAGCAATGGCACTGCCGCAACCAAAGGTTTGAAATCCGGCATCTTCAATGACCTCGGAATCCGGGTTAATTTTCAGGGTAAGACTTAACGCATCACCACAACTGATTGAACCAACATCCCCTTTCGCATTCGCCTGATCGACAAGCTTTGCATTTCTCGGATGAAAAAAATGTTCTTTAACCTTCTCTGAATAATCCCACATAAGTGCTCCTTACCCTGTGCTGACCAACGCTTCTGAACTGAAAGCTTCCGTGTCGGTTGTTCCGGATTTTCAGCCGAATCACATTCCGGCATCTGATGATTACATCTCTGATTTCACCGCGTTCCTGACAAAATAAACCGTTCTGAACCATAAAACGCGCAAAGTGTAACAATGTTGTTAAATTCCGTTGCAATTGTTAAACCAGAAATAAATGTGAGGTAAGTCGTTGATTTGAATGAAATGGAGAGGCGGGTTTACCGGCTACTGTGCACAAAAGCCGACATTTTGTCGGCTTTATTACAATAAACTTTGTTGCATATATGACGACCTCCAACAGCAGATTAAAAGACAGGATGGCATGACACCATCCTGAGTGAAATTATGCGGCAACCGGTGCAAATGACTGACAATTTTTAGGACAGACCTTACTACAGGCCATGCAACCAATACAGTCACCGGCATTCTCGATCGTCATGACCATCATCATTTCATCTTCATCATAATAATCATCGTCTTCATCAATATCTTCTTTTTCAACCAGATTGAACACATCCCGCGCGCAGACTTTGTAACATCGTCCACAGCCAATGCAGTCGTCCTGGCTGATTTCCTGTATAAATTGTGGTTCCCACTCTGTACCGCTCCGGGTCAGGCCCTTGATATTACCCATATTGCTTCCTTACCATTCTTCATCAATGAGTTGAGAAAGTCTTTGTGCTTTCTTCAACCCGGATTCATCTTCCTGTGCTTTTCGCTTCATTGCCCGTGCTAACCAACCGCCCGGTTCCCCACTGAGTTCATCCCGAACCGTCACCAGCAGATCATGAATTTCACGGCCTTCAGTCACTTTGACCGGATGAATATTTTTCTCCAGCAACTGGCGGATCGCCGATGCACCACAAGCGTTACAGAAAACGGCAGCGCAGCCGGTCAAATCCGAAATCCGTGTTGGCAGTTTATTGTGTGTGTCCGCAGAGAGATCTGCGTATTCAATCGCTTCCAGCAAGTGCCATTCCTGCGCATTGACCCCGTAAACCAGCATGCTCTTACAGCTGCCAAAGTGTTGGTCCACACTTTGACGGTCATGGGTGGCAAAGGCGACTTTTACCGTGAAGTCTTCTTCTGCCGGGCGGGGCTCAACGTGCAGCTTTCTTTCACTGATTTTCATGCCGCCCCCTGATGCACCACATCCTCAGCACTGAAGCGATATCGGCTGATATGTGGCTTCACTTCATCTGTGTGATGGCGCAGCAGCAAATTAGCCAACGCAAACAGCCGCTCCCGGCAACCTTCATAACCCAGCTGTCTGATATCCATATTGCCGAACTGATCAAAACAGGGATAGCCCGCACGGAGCACCGGATAATCCGGCTCAGTGATTTGCGCAGCATGGGTATTACTAATCAATAACTTTGCTTCACTGCCCGGCATATCAATCTGTGATAAGTCTCCGACCTGAACCGCAAGTGCCGGCAGCGTTTTCAGTACCGGCGCATCAATGGTGGTGACCACCTGAACCACCTGCGCGCCGACACTATCAAGCAACTGACAATAACCGGCGGCTAAATCAGGCTCCAGTCCAATCACAAAGCGTTCATTGCTCAGTAAGAAATGGCTGTCAATCATTGCATCCTGCAGGCGCTTTCTCGCCCGGCTGATCCATGCAGGTACAGGCAGTCCGCTCAGTTCAGACAGTGCCATGATCAGCTGATCAGTCTGCGCTATTGTCATTCCCATTCCAGACTGGAGATACGGGATATCAAACCGGGCCTGAAGCCATTTGGCCGTTGGTTCAAACGACGGGCCAATCACCAGAGTCAGGTCACTTTCTGACATCATTTCGACTTCAAGTACCGAGGTGCCGCCGGTGCTGGTCGGGGCGTAATCCTCACCGGCCAGATGACCATCCAGAGACTGAGACAAATCAGGAATAAACACCGCATCCAGCTCAAATGCTTCGATATACCGGCGCAGCGTTTCCACATCCGCCGCCGTACATCCGACGGAACACAAAACGTTCACCTGCTTTCTTTGCCGGTCACGTTTCACCGGTGGTGCCACTAACTGGCGGATAATCGCATCCGCGGCCTGCACATAACCGGTTTGCATCGAGCCGGTAAAGTCCGGCGTATGAATGGAGACAATCCGGGTCGCCTCAAATTGCGGATGTTGCTTTTTAAAAGTTGCAATCACCCGGTAAATATCCGAGCCCTGCATTTCTGTCAGGCCCGTCGTCATCACGGCAATCATATCCGGTGATTGTTTCTCACACAGCAGGTGCAACGCATCATTTAAGTTCTCATCGCCCCCCATCACCGCAGAGACCTGATCAATGGCGGTATTTTGCAGCGGAATCGGTTCACGCAGGTGTTGAATCAGATAAATTTTGGTAAAGGCCCCGCAGCCCTGAGAGCCGTGCATCAGCGGAATCGTGCGCTGAAAACCAAGGCTGGCTAAGGTTGCTCCTGTGGCCGGGCTGGTTTTCAAAGGCTGGGTCACCAGTGGGGAATTCTGTTTTTTAACGGTCACCATAAGCGGCTCTCCTTTATGCTTGATCCGGAAGAATACGGTGCTGAGCATTGTGCGGTATCAGGTCGATCGCCGGTGTGACCGGAGATGAACCATTCCCGTCCCAGGGCGCCGGACTTCTGGCAGCCTGCCAGACCGGGCTGTTGATCGTGCGGCACAGCTCTTCGGCCAGCGTTACCATACCGCGATAACCGGCATAAGCGTGTTCCCGCTCCTGATTAATATCGAGAAACGGCAAACGTGCTTTGAGCGCCGTATACATATTCCGGCCCCCCGCAATCATGACATCAGCATGATGCTGATAGTAAGTATCCAGCAGCAGCCTTGCGCCACCTTCATCCAGCATCAGCGCGTCTTCACCCATGATTTCAATAATGCGATTTTTATCTGACTGGGTAGATTTACGGGTGCCGGTCGCCACCACTTCAATGCCCAGTTCTTGTAAAGCGGTGATCACCGACCAGGATTTCACCCCGCCGGTATAAAGCAGCGCTTTTTTACCACTCAGTTTTTCTTTATAAGGGGCCAGCAGCTGACGGGTTTTCGCTTCTTCCTGCTCAATCAGTGCTTCTGTCTCTTCGGTCAGTTTCGGGTCATTTAATAACCGGGCAAAAGAGCGCAACGCCAGTGACGTGTCTTCAATCCCGTAGAAGCTGCCTTCAAACCACGGCACCTGCCATTTTTCTTCCAGTTTGCGGGCGACATTAATCTGCGCCCGTGAGCACACCACCATCGCCGCATCTGCCCGGTGAATGGTCTGAATCTGGTGGAACTGCGTATCACCGGCCATGCAGCACAGCACCCGCAGCCCGAGCGCTTCAAACAGCGGCGAGACATGCCAGAACTCTCCGGCAATGTTGTATTCACCAATCAACACAATATCGTGCACCCGGCGCGACGGATCATGTGCCATCACTGGCTTTTCAGGCGGCTCAGCAGTACCGGCAACCTTTTCGACCATCACATTTCCGGCAATCCGGTTACCGAGGTTTTTATTCCCGTAGAACCCTGCCGCGTCCACCGCTATCACCGGAATCTGCCATTTTTCTTGTGCCAACGCACAAATCGCTTCAATATCGTTGCCTTCCAGCGCAGGCACACAGGTCATGTAGACAAACACTGCCGGTGGCTGATAGTCCGTAATCAACTGTTTGATCGCATGGAGCAGACGCTTCTCCGCCCGCCCCATAATCACATCCTGCTCATTCAAATCAGTGGTAAAACCGTAACGGAATAAGTTTCTGCCGGTCGCCCGCGTGCCGCGGTTGTTCCAGCTGTTTCCGGCACAGGCAATCGGGCCATGCACAATGTGGCCGACATCGGCAATCGGCAACAGGCTGATCTGTGCACCATCAAAACAACATCCGCCCGCAGTGGCACCGGGCGTCGCTTTGCTGCAACCGGATTTACTGCCGCTGTTATGTTCACAGGCGGGTTCGTCCTGCAAAAGTTTAATTTCTGACTGTTTCATGGCACCTCCGGTGTTTGATCTGTTCATTCCGTTTGAACAAGCATTATTATCAGACACAAGTTGCAAAGAATAAGCCACAGGTAATAGACTGATATTAAAGAAAATTATTTTTATCAGTGTGAGATTGTCGGGAAATTGTCGGGAATGTGACAATTGAAAGCAGGGCAGGCAGAATATCCGGACACCGGACATTCAGAGAAGATGGGGCATTTCTGTCGCTTCACATCATGCGGCACCCAAAAGGCACATATCAGCGACAGATAAAAACAGGCTACAGAGAAAAATAGCGCAGAAAGCGACAGTAAGCTTGCGTTTCGCGTTCGATCTCTCCCCGGTAAAAATGGATCAGGCTGCCCGGTCTGGCCTGAGCCAGTTTCATCAGGCTCATTTTTGAGACACAGCCGATTTTGGGATATCCGCCTAATGTCTGCCGATCATTAAGCAGAATAATCGGCTGGCCGTTGGCCGGAAACTGAACCGCACCAAAGGCAATCCCTTCGGAGATCACCCCACCCGCTGAGGCATTGACCGGCTGCCCCGATAAGCGAATCCCCATCCGGTCTGACTTATCGGTGATTCGGTAAGGTTTGGCATAAAACTGCTGCTTCGCCTCCCGGCTGAATGTGTCTTCCTGACAAGATTCAATCACAGATAAACACAGTTCATCCGGATAGCGGGGAATGAATTGCCTTGGCACCCACTGCGAAGCGTCGGCAGACAGTGTCTTGCGACTCTGACCACCAGCCACCGGTAAAATATCGCCTTTTTGCAGCGCGCCACCATTCAGCCCGCCCAGCTGATTGCGCACCACGGTCGCACAACTCCCAAACACTGGCGACACATCAAACCCGCCTGCAACAGCTAAATAAGCCCGGAAACCAGACCTTGCGAAACCCAGTTGCAGGGTCTGTCCTTTTCTGAGTAAAAAGCTGCGCCAGACTGCCAGTGGCTGACCGTCGATCGCAGGAGCCGTATCTGCACCGGTCAGAGACAAAACCATATCGTCACACGCAACAAAGGCTGCATTTCCCATGGTGATTTCGATCACCGGTGCATCCGCGGTGTTTCCTGCCAGCCGGTTGGCCCAGCAGTGTGCATGCAGGTCCACAGGCCCGCCTGCACTTAATCCGTGGCGGGCGACGCCAAAACGCCCCAAATCCTGAATCAGGCTGAGCATGCCGGCAGAGGTGACTTGTAATCCGCTCATAAGCTCCCTCCTGACGCCAGAAATGCTTCTCTGGTCATCGGCTGAAAACGGATTTTATCGCCGACTTCAAACGGCATCATCGGCTCATGCGTCATGTTAAACAGCTCAACCGGACAGTTACCGATAATTTGCCAGCCACCGGGGGTATCCAGCGGGTAAACGGCGGTCTGGCTGTCCGCAATACCCACGCTCCCTTTTGCCACTTTCATTCTTGGCTCGGCATGGCGCGGCATCGTAATGCGGGGATCGACCGACCCGAGAAACGCAAACCCCGGCGCAAAGCCAATCGCGCATACGGTATATTCCGTCTGGCTGTGTATCTCTATCACTTCATCAACCGTCAACTGGCGGGCTTGCGCCAGCGCTTGTAGATCCGGCGCGACTTCCGGGTGGTAGTAAACCGGCAGGGAAACCACCTTAGCGGCAGAACTCACTTCAGACAAAGTTAAAACCTGTTCCGCCTGCTGCTGACACCAGTGAACCAGCTGATCCGGGTCAGCTTTCAGTGGATGGTACGCAATGAAAACCGACGTATAAGAAGGGATAACTTCTTCGAGCGCCCCCTGAAATTGCTGTTGAACTGCGTGAGTAAAGACCGCGATTTTATCAACTAACCGGGTATCGATGGTCTCTCCGAAGTAAACCATCAGGCTGTTTTCGCAAACCCGTGAAACTTTTATTTTCTTTGATTCTGTTTTCATTGATCAACCACTTGACGCAGCAAATGAACGGTCTGCACCGATTCCTGATTGTCACCATGAACACAAACCGTATCAGCTTTCATGCGCAGTTCCGTGCCATCAATCGAGATGACACTGCCGTGCATGACCAGTTGTTTCAGCTGTCCGATAATCTGTTCCGGGTCATGATAAACCGCACCGGGCAGGCTTCGGGGGGTCAGCGAGCCTTCGCTGGTATAAGCTCTGTCAGCAAAGGCTTCAAATAACAGGGAAACGCCTGCTTCGTCGGCAATGGCCTGATAGGCAGAATTATCAACTTTTGCCAGAATCATTAAAGGCACGCCAAATCCGGCCTGCGCCATTCCCTGAATAATCGCCCGATAGACAGCTTCATCACGCATCATATCCATATACAGCGCGCCGTGAGGCTTGACGTATTCGACGGTTGCACCGTACAACCGACACATCCCCATCATGGCACCCACCTGATAGACCACAAGATTGGAGATCTCACTACTGGTATGAGGAATGGAGCGGCGGCCAAAGCCTTTTTTGTCATCATAGCCCGGATGCGCCCCAATCGTGACGCCATGTTTGACCGCGCTTTGAATGGTTTTTGCCATCACATCCGGGTCTGATGCATGGAAGCCACAAGCGATATTTGCCATATCAATAAACGGCATCACCGCTTCGTCCATCCCGGCAACCCAACTGCCGTAGCTTTCTCCCAAATCACAATTCAACTTCATCATCATGCTCTCTGCCATCGTCCGTGATTAAAAATACACCACAAAATACAATCTGAATGCAAATAAATTACTTTCATTTGCGGTAATCCATCCAACGCTATTCGGGACGCACTGCGTTGCGAATTGGAAAGTGAGATGACATAAAGAAAGTGAGATAACATCAATGAACCGCGACTTCATCTGAAACAACCCGGTTTATTGGCTGATAGCCAGTCTCCCCAAACAAACCCGCTCAACCAAGGCTTTCAGCTTTTCCACTTCCCCGGCCAGATAAGTCAGCTCTTCTTTGGTGATCTCGTAATGCATGGAATAGCGGGCATCAATATACGCCCGTTGCAGACGGCGGAAACTGCGGCGACGGAATTTATCATCCATCGGGAAAATATTGGCAAATGCCAGATCCTGATCCACACAATACTTTTGCAGCTTTTCGATATTATGGGTTTTTGGCAGGTAGTTGGTGAAAACAAGTAAAGTACAAGCGTAAAAGCGTTCCGCTGATTGATGGAGTAAAAAAGCTGCTATGGATAGCTCGTCTTCAGAAATTGAAAACTGGTAGTTACGAAAGAAACCTTGTGCCGATTTAAACCATTGATCAAAATGCCCTTGCGCAATTTTCCGGCGCTCTTCCTTAGTTAAATTACCCGGTTCGGCCAGTGGTTTTTTATTGGCATCGAACAGTAAAATGCCCTGCTCGCGGATATCTTTGAAAAAATAGTGACCTTTTTGCAGCTGCTCATTCACTTCGTTTAGCGTGTGCACAATCAGCCCCAGCGGTGCACTTCTGATTTTCCGCTCGATCTGCTCTTCTGCCTTGCGCCAGACGATATCTTCATCCACCAGCGCATCTTTATTTACAATCACCAGAATATCGTAGTCACTGACATAACCGTTCGGAATATCACTCACCCAACCACCTTTGGCATGGCTGCCGAACAGAATGATTTTATGAATCTGAAACCCGGTTTTACTCCCTTGCTTTCCGACGAGATATTCATCCAGCGTATTGCGGAGAATCGCTGAAATCTGCGCAAGCTCCTGCTGCTTTTTTTCCGGAAGATGGTCAAGGGATGTTTTCATAGATTCGGGGGAAAAGTCGCTGGTGAACAATGGGTTTAGTTTGGCCGGAGTGAAATCAAATGTCTATGATTTTTGTGCAACGATAAAATAAAGCGCCAGCTGCAAGTCCCGTCTGTATTCGCACGCTCCCGCGTGGGAGTAGATAGGATGTTTTGGATTCAGACGACTGAGCCCATCAGTCATCACGAAGTCGCCACCGTCCAAACTAAGTCTTTATAAGCAGAGGACTTATTCCGGCCCTGATAAATGCCTCTCTTTCTTTCAATCATTTCTCCCTGAACGGCTTACCACTCGTAGCCATTCACGTAACCGTTTGAGATATATTTATTCGATCACCCGATAGTAACAAGTGTGGCACGCTTATGAGTTTGGTTGATCCAAGCAGCTTCTGGTGTTCATGCCCCAGCCCCTTTTCGCAACAGAAAAAACGTCAGCTGGAGTGACTTGTTATGTTTTTTTTGCACTATTTCGACCTTCTTCATATTGAGGTAAATTATCTGTTACTTGATACCAATTTGCTCCATAATTTGTGAATATATGAGCATCAGGTTTTTGCTGAATTTCAGAATCTATTGTTCCCAGTGAGAACTCAACATATTCACCGCTATCATTGGACGGAACGAAGACAAGACTCGATCCACAATTACTACAGAATAACCTTTTTGTTCCATTAGCAGCCAAATATTCTTTAATTAATTCTTCGCCGCTCAACCAATTAAAATTTGATTTTTTCGCTTCCCCGAATGTAGCAAATGCCGCGCCATGAAATTTTCTACACATATTACAGTGGCAATGAGCCATTTTTTCTTCAATATGCGACACAGAATATTTTACCGATCCGCACAAGCAGGAACCAAAGTACTTAGAACTATCTTCCTTTCTACTCATTCATTACCACCTTTAGTCATTAGAGAACATAACGCCTGGCGCAGCAGCACCTAACCATTGCACCAGCGAGTATTTGGATTTCCCTGCTATTTTCCACCATAGCTCCTTTTTACTGTTTAACATTTTATTAGTGCACACTGCTCCTGTCTTAAAATTATACAAATTACTAAATTTAAATATGACTGTATACCCATACACTGTTAGTCGATTTCTGGTAAGGCCAAATATAGGCAAATAGATAAAGGCATAGTCAGGACAGAGGTTTAGTCAGGACAGGCACTTTTTCACTAAAATCCACGCACAGCAGAAATGCCACGCATGCCGAATCACGCTTCAATTTTCTGTGAGTTGCCCATCTCAAAGGCCAGTGCTAACATTTGTACACACACCAACAAAGGAAAACATCATGGACACCAGAATTCAATTTCGTGTTGATGAAGAAACAAAACGTCTGGCTCAACAAATGGCTGAGAGTCAGGGTCGCACACTGAGTGATGCTTGCCGTGAGCTGACTGAGCAACTCGCTGAGCAGCAAAGAAAAACATTATCTCACGATGCATGGCTCACTGAACAAGTCAACCTGGCATTTGAGAAGTTAGACTCCGGAAAAGCGGTTTTCACTGAACACCAAACGGCTAAATCCCGAATGGAAGCGCGCAAAGCCAGAATCCGTAACCGAGGTAAGCAATGATTTTATGGGAAGAAGAGTCACTGAATGATCGCGAAAAGATCTTTGAGTTTCTCTATGACTTCAACCCTGATGCAGCAGAGAAAACTGACAACCTCATTGAAGAAAAAGCAGAAAACCTGACCGGGCAGCCTCTCATGGGCGTACAGCGAGATGGCATTCGTGGACGCTTACTCATTATTCCTGAAATTTCGATGATCATTTCCTATTGTGTCGAAGGCGATATCATCCGAATTATGCGTGTGCTCCACCAGAAACAAAAATTCCCTATGGATTGATACGCCTCTGGGAAACAAGCACTTTCAACCTCAACCAAAAAGCCAGCTTGCGTGCCAGAGTGACACAACGATTGCTTACCGGACACTTTATGACCATGGTACCCATGTGACGATACCCATGTGACATTTTGACACAACAGGAAATAACATTATGGCGACTAATTTACCTTGCATCACCGCCAGAGTTGATGTCGACACCCAAGACTTACTGACTAAAGCTGATACAATTGCTGGCATATCCAGTATTAATTCATTTGTTCTCAGTGCTGCAATTGAAAAAAGCAAAACAAGTCATCGAGCGTGAGCAAGCTTTAAAACTGAGCCAGGCTGATGCGATGTTGCTCATGGAAGCTTTAGACCGTCCTGCAACACCGAACGCAAAACTAAAAGTCACCTCTGACCGATACGAGTTCAAAGATCAGTGATGAATACGGTACTTTTAGAGAAAGTGAAACACGATGGAAACCGGTTCAACTGTAGCATCGAAGCGCTCAATCATTACTAAAAAGTCATGACGAAATAGCCAGTCCCCCCAAACAAACCCGCTCAACCAAGGCTTTCAGCTTTTCCACTTCCCCGGCCAGATAAGTCAGCTCTTCTTTGGTGATCTCGTAATGCATGGAATAGCGGGCATCAATATACGCCCGTTGCAGACGGCGGAAACTGCGGCGACGGAATTTATCATCCATCGGGAAAATATTGGCAAATGCCAGATCCTGATCCACACAATACTTTTGCAGCTTTTCGATATTATGGGTTTTTGGCAGGTAGTTGGTGAAAACAAGTAAAGTACAAGCGTAAAAGCGTTCCGCTGATTGATGGAGTAAAAAAGCTGCTATGGATAGCTCGTCTTCAGAAATTGAAAACTGGTAGTTACGAAAGAAACCTTGTGCCGATTTAAACCATTGATCAAAATGCCCTTGTGCAATTTCCCGGCGCTCTTCCTCAGTTAAATCACCCGGTTCGGCCAGTGGTTTTTTATTGGCATCAAACAGTAAAATGCCCTGCTCGCGGATATCTTTGAAAAAATAGTGACCTTTTTGCAGCTGCTCATTCACTTCGTTTAGCGTGTGCACAATCAGCCCCAGCGGCGCACTTCTGATTTTCCGCTCGATCTGCTCTTCTGCCTTGCGCCAGACGATATCTTCATCCACCAGCGCATCTTTATTTACAATCACCAGAATATCGTAGTCACTGACATAACCGTTCGGAATATCACTCACCCAACCACCTTTGGCATGGCTGCCGAACAGAATGATTTTATGAATCTGAAACCCGGTTTTACTCCCTTGCTTTCCGACGAGATATTCATCCAGCGTATTGCGGAGAATCGCTGAAATCTGCGCAAGCTCCTGCTGCTTTTTTTCCGGAAGATGGTCAAGAGATGTTTTCATAGATTCGGGGGAAAAGTCGCTGATGAACAATGGGTTTAGTTTGGCCGGAGTGAAATCAAATGTCTATGATTTTTGCGCAACGATAAAATAAAGCGCCAGCTGCAAGTCCCGTCTGTATTCCCACGCTCCCGCGTGGGAGTAGATAGGATGTTTTGGATTCAGACGACTGAGCCCATCAGTCATCACGAAGTCACCACCGTCCAAACTAAGTCTTTATAAGCAGAGGACTTATTCCAGCCCTGATAAATGCCTCTCTTTCTTTCAATCATTTATTCCTCCCTGAACGTCTTACCACTCGTAGCCATTCACGTAACCGTTTGAGATATATTTATTCGATCACCCGATAGTAACAAGTGTGGCACGCTTATGAGTTTGGTTGCTCCAAGCAGCTTCTGGTGTTCATGCCCCAGCCCCTTTTCGCAACAGAAAAAACGTCAGCTGGAGTGACTTGTTATGTTTTTTTGCACTATTTCGACCTTCTTCATATTGAGGTAAATCATCTGTTACTTGATACCAATTTGCTCCATAATTTGTGAATATATGAGCATCAGGTTTTTGCTGAATTTCAGAATCTATTGTTCCCAGTGAGAACTCAACATATTCACCGCTATCATTGGACGGAACGAAGACAAGACTCGATCCACAATTACTACAGAATAACCTTTTTGTTCCATTAGCAGCCAAATATTCTTTAATTAATTCTTCGCCGCTCAACCAATTAAAATTTGATTTTTTCGCTTCCCCGAATGTAGCAAATGCCGCGCCATGAAATTTTCTACACATATTACAGTGGCAATGAGCCATTTTTTCTTCAATATGCGACACAGAATATTTTACCGATCCGCACAAGCAGGAACCAAAGTACTTAGAACTATCTTCCTTTCTACTCATTCATTACCACCTTTAGTCATTAGAGAACATAACGCCTGGCGCAGCAGCACCTAACCATTGCACCAGCGAGTATTTGACGCTGATTTATGGTGCCTGTCCGCATTGCGTGAATAATATAGATAGTGTAAGTATTGTTAAACATTCAAGCGGTTAGTCAAGAGACACTCTAAGGAAACATAGGTTGGACATGATAGATTTAAATATATTACCACTCTTCTTTGTATCGATTTTTTTTCTAGTGCTTTCCCCTGGCCCAGATTTGTTGCTGATTTCAACTTATTCTTCAGTTCGTGGGTTTAAATCGGGAGCTTCGATAGCCTTCGGGATTTTTATAGCTGGGCTAGTTCAGACTTTTTTGGTGGCGTTTGGTCTTGGTCAACTATTGCAGGCTGTACCAACTTTGGCCCTGGGAGTTAAGATTGTTGGCGCTCTATATCTTGCTTGGTTAGGTTTGAAAATGCTTAAGTCATGGCTTGGTGACGATTTTGCAGAGAAGAATGATACAAAAACTAAATCTCTTACTATGACCCAGCTAATTTATCAGGGTTTATTTAATAATTTGATGAATCCCAAAGCCCTGCTATTTTTCAGCATGTTTTTACCTCAATTCACTAGCTCACAGATCGATGTTACTTCGCAAATTTTGATTTTGGGATTATTACTAAGCACTACAGCTCTGATAATTAACATATTGTTTTCACTTGTATTTAGCAAACTTGGCTCTTTTATCAATGGTAAATTAAGTCTGGGGCGTCATATTGATGGAATATTAGGCTTAGTATTCTTGGGATTAGCCACTCGTTTGGCAACTAGCAAGTAGACGAGTGTAAGCAATGCATATTCCGGGGCAATCCGGACACTTGTTCTATAACAGGGACATATATGGTCACTCCGTCTGAGTCAATACTTTTTACTTAGAAGAGATTTATGGTGCCTGCCCGCTGTGTGTTTCACGCTGGCCAGCAGCTCGTTTGAGAAAAGCCATCTGTCAAACCGGGAGAGAAGGAAGTCTCCCTACCGGACAATGCCATGCATATTAATGAGCAAAATCGCCGTATGTAAAAGCATACAGGGTCAGGGACTGGGAAAGTGGCTTCTGGGCCGGGCAATCCGTCAGGCTTTTCTTGCTTCACGAGATGTTGGCGTCTATGCGCTATTCCTTCAGGCACGAGGGGGACGGGAACAGTTCTACCTTGATGCCGGTATGATTCGCTCCCGGCTTCAGCCAAATATGTTCATTTACCCACTGAAGCAGTATGAAAAGGGGTTAAAACAGTATCTGGGAATCAAATTGTCTTAATCAGGTATCATACAATGTAGGGCGTTTTCTTTTTCTAACTGCTCAATGCGTTTTTGCTCCGGAGTTTTTGATGGTGCAGGGCCGGGTGCTGATTTTTCAAGTCCTTTGATGCCGTTCTCCGCGAACTCTCTGCGCCACAGGGAAAGCTGATTGGAGTAAAGTTTTTCACGGCGGAGTAAGGCACCAAGCTCGCCATGTTGACAGGCATCCGCCTGCTGTATAATGGATAGCTTATATTCGGTCGTAAAGACGCGTCGGGTTTTCTTTTCCAGCGCCGGAGATGGCTTGACCTGCGGATCAACAGTTGTGTTCTTTGGCATCATGAACTCCTTTTTCACCCTGATTTATATGTTATCTCAAAAACAGGTGGTTCAATAGCAGGTTGACACACAGGGCCCCAACACGCGGATTTGGAAAACCCATAACACCATTGATAAATCAATGGGTTACAAAAAGGGGAAATTGCATATCGGGCGTATGTGGGCGCAAGGGGTCACAGGGAAACAAAAATAAGCCCGTCAATTAGTGGTCGTGATCTTGAATAAATGGCACAAATGAATGGTTATTGAATTTTCGGCATAAAAAACCACACGGAGATGCGGTTTTTTGGGGTGAACTGGCATGATGAACAATTGGGCTAAAAGACGTTTCCAATGGCTTTTAGGTTTTGTTATGGACTTTTATATGTTTCCTATAAGTTCATTTTCATTTCCACAAAAGTTTCCCCTAGAAACTTCCCGTGATATTTGCCATTGTTAACCAATGTATTTTCAACAATAAAACCATTTTTCTCTAATACCCTTCTTGATACAATGTTTTTTTTCAACACTCCTGTCTCTAGTTGGGTTAGCTTTAATTCCATTTTTGCGTAATTCACTAATTCTTTGACCGCCTTGGTTGCTGCCCCTTTACCCCAAAACTCAACTGCAATCCAGTAATATATCTTGGCCGTATTGATAGCTCTATTTACATCATATAGTGCAGATACACCTATAAATTGCCCATCCATTATTATGGAAAATGCGTAACGGGATCCATCTGACCGTCCTCTGATTTCCTGTTCCACATAAGAATTAGCATCTTCTATAGTGTACGGGAATAAAATGGGGTAAGTGTTAGAAATACTTTGATTATTTAAATACTTGTAAATATAGTAAGCATCGGATTGCTTTAAAAAATTAAGCATATGGATTACACCGCTAGAAAGCCCCCCATTATTAACAAACAATTGTTAATGATTGGGGGACACCTCATTCTCAGTTATTTTTCAATTAGCGCTCATGTTTACTTTTTGTTATTGGCGTACGATTTCGCAAGCTTTCCACTCTCCTCCCTCAGGAATTTTCAAGAATTCGAAATATGCTTTGGTCGCCTGACCTGACACACTCTTATCAAAGGCTCTGAAATCGTCAGAATATATTTGTCCGTAATTGGAATCATAGTAGGCGAATTGACTTCTGGTGCGGCTTATGTAAATACCAACACTGTGTGCTCCCTCCTTACCATATACTCCTGCGGAGAAATAGCCATTTCCTAGATTATTTAATAATTTTGACATGGTACTATAACTTTTATCATTTTCAACTAAATGCAGGCCAGCATCTCTCCATATTACGGCTTCTCCAACTTTTTCATACTTTTTTTGTTTTTCAACTGAACTTCTTGTCAGAATGTTAACCAGTATATTAGATTGGTTTAAACCATAGCCGTTATCGACGGCATCCATCGCTTTTTTGATCCATTCCACTGTAAGAGCCATACATTGACCATCACCATAATTATTCTTATCTGCCTGGAATGATTCCCATTGATTTTGTTGCATAATTATCCCCTTTGTTTTAATTTAATGTTATAGGCCTTCTTCATTGCCTATAACAACCCAATAAACGGACAATGACCCATTAACACCCAGTCCGACTGTTATTGAACCACTGGTTAACGTGATAAACTTAAATCACTTAAATAAATATTAAAGTCTTCTTTCTATTACGACCTTTTATCCATACACAGGAACCTTTAACTAAATCATTTTTCTTACACACATACTCACATAAAATCACAAATAAATAATTTAAAAAGAAAAATATTATACCGGACGTATTGGTCCCTTAAAGGAAGAAAGACAGGTAGAACTATAATGAAAATCCATACACAATTAACATCAAAGCTATTGAATAGTTATATGGGTTAATATTGAAGTTTTTGAGATAAATATAAAAAACCTCCACTACAATTCATGGAGGTGATTTATATCTCAGACTATTTTACATGGTTATTTTCACATAACGGTTTATATATGCGTTTAGCCCATCGATAACAATACTGACTAAATTCTACATTTAACTAAAATATCCCCGGTATCTTTATTAACTAAATCCGCCTCAAAAACAAACTCTTCAGCAATTTTTTTCTTTGATGAGTCACTTAAATCAGGCCAGATATCACTAATCATTTTATCTGATGGAAGAATTCTTTTTGATGCGGCTAAAAATACAGCGCAATCATCTTTCTTGATGTATTTTTCTTTCGCCTCAAAAGAAAATTTAAACCCAAGTCTACCGCCAGTAGTCACGCTCTCAATTTTTTTCACGCGATATTTCGTATGTTTGATCTTTTCACCTTGCAGCTGTTCAGTCATATAAGGTGCTGCAATATCAAGATAAATCCGACCAACATCATACTTGGTTGCCGGTGTGGTTTTTAACCGGCTCCAAACATCCGCGCTTGCAGAAAAAGAAGCGACTGATGTGGCGGCTAAAGCTAAAAGAATAAAACGTTTCATGAGTACCTCTGACGATTATTATTGATGTTGATTTAATGGATTTAATTTAACTGCATCTGAAAGATGACTTGGTGCAAGATGTGAATACCGCATTGTTGTGGTGATCTCGCTATGCCCCAAAATATCTTTCAATACAACTATATTACCACCCTGCATCACAAAATGACTGGCGAACGTATGGCGCAGAACGTGGGACATCTGCCCTCTGGGTAACTGAATTTGTGCTCTGGCAACGGCTTTACGAAAAGCGCTCAAACTGGATAGAAACAATTTCTCGTCACCGGTTTTGCCAAGACTAATCAGTTCAGCAAACAACGAATCATTGATTGGTACAGCTCTGTTTTTGCCTGACTTAGTATTCAGGAAAGTGATCTTCCCCCCGGCCACCTGCGATGCTTTCAGTGATTCCGCCTCACTCCACCGCGCCCCGGTCGCAAGACAGACCTTTACCACATAAATCAAAGATTCATTGCTGGAAAGCTGGCAAGCATGAAGAAGCTTGTCTATTTCATCATGGGTCAGAAAACGTAGCTCACCGTCACGCTCTTTAAACTGCCGAATGTGCTGCACCGGGTTATCATATTCAATCACTCCAAGGCGTTTAAGTTCGTTAAACATCGCCCGTAGATAAGCATGTTCACGGTTGGTCGTGGTAGTGGTGACTTCCTGCGTCCGCTGTTCCCGGTATTTGGCGAAATGCTCGTTAGTCAGGTCTGAAGCTATCGGATTCCCTAACCGCTCAGACATCCGGTAAAGCAATTTTCTCAGCCGGATATGGTCACGTAAGGTTTTACCATGCATCCGATACCAGATTGTAATCATCTCATCTAACCGGCGTGTATCCCGGTTCGGGTGCAGTTCCTGATCTCTTAACGATAAGGTAATTTCATGGTTCTTTGCGTCCCGCTCACGGACAAAAAAACGGTTTGGATCATCGGTGGTATAAAACCCCCACTCACTGTATTCAATCATAATAATAGACTAAAAAATCAGATAGATACGCGAACACTTGTTGCATCGAATATTTCATACTCATACCCAAGTTCAGACAATTTGTCTAAACTTGGCGCTAACAACTCATGAAACACCTCTTCATGAAGTTCATATAATTTAAATTCTTCCAGCTCAATATAAATAACTTCTTTCCCTTCGGCTACACCGTCTCGATTGAATCAGAGCGCGGTGATTGTGTCGATATGTCGGAAGTCCACGCTTCATCACAGGCCAACCCGGAAAACCGCCGCCATGAACTGATGACCCGGATCGCCGGTTGTCAGGAATACGCCGATGCAAATAACCATGCAGCGGTGTTTATCACCATGACCACACCCAGCCGCTTTCACCGCCTGAAAAAGCGCGGTCATTACTGGATTGAAAACCCGGCTTTTGATGGCAGTTGTCCACGTGATGCCCATGCATGGCTGAGCCTGAACTGGTCACGCTTTCGCAGTTGGGCAGACCGCCACGGACTGGATTATTACGGTTTAAGAGTGGTTGAGCCGCATCAGGACGGTACACCACACTGGCACGGTGTATTTTTCATGCCACTGGATCAGACAGGCCCGTTTATCAAAGCGCTTCAGCACTACCAGTGCCAACAAGACAGCGCAGAACTTTATGACGCATCAGGCAAACCCAAACACAAGGCGATGAAAGCCCGGTTTGATGCCAAGTTGCTGGATGGCACCGAAGGCGGCGCAGTGGCTTATCTTGCCAAGTATATTTCTAAAAATGTCGATGGCTTCGGGCTGGATGACCTCACCGATTCAGATAACCGCAAAGCCAAACTTCAGGACACCGTGAAAAACGTCACAGCGTGGTCACGTCAGTTCTGTTTCAGACAATTTCAGTTTCAGAAAACACCCAGCGCCACAGTCTGGCGCGAGCTTCGCCGGATTCAGGATAAACAGGAATATTGTTTATTCGAAAAAGCACGCCGGGCGGCGGATATGGGCTTTTTCTCTGCTTATTTTGATTACATGGGCGGTCACCGCCTGCCGCAATCATTGCGCCCGATTAAGCCACGGACAAAGGCCAGAGAGAATAAATATGGTGAAACTATTCATCATATCATTGGCCTTGAGGGAAGTGGTTTAGTCGTCCTCACCCACGAAACCGAATGGAAGTTAGTTAAAAAGCCTGCTGTGAAACAGGAGGCTTCTCAAGACGGCGGGAGCCGTCGCCCTTGGTCTAGTGGCAATAACTATACGCCAGCCGAAAAACCAACCAGACAGCAACAAATCATCAGTAATTTTCTTCTTCAATGCGAGCTGGACCGGTGCGGTCCACCCGAATATGAGGAATTTTTCTCAACCTAAAGGGGATACATGAGCAATCTTCAAACCGAAACAAACCGTTTACTCAATGAAATGGATACGGAATCCAAAGCGTATAAGCCACCAATGGGATTTGGTTTCATTAAACCTTGGCTGATGAAAACAATCTGGTTATTCAAAGCCTTTAATCAGCGATTAAACACACTGGAGGGGAAGATCAATCATGACTGATACCACGGATATTTTAGGCTATGTGCTTTGCCGGACCTGCCATCAACCCAAAGCCATTAAACAGGGGAAAGGTAAAAGAGCCGCGTTCGTGCATGGCCGGTGTGAATGTGGCCCGGATACCCGCACCGGTAAAGCGGCACAGGCTGAAATGAAAGCTTATCAATCCCTTGAAGCAGTTCAGGCACAGATTGAAGCGATGAAGCAGCCAGAGCCGGAACAAACGGAATCTTTGCCTATCCAGACGGAAAAACAAACCCAATCCCCAACGGAACCGGAAACCAAACAGGAACCACAATCTCAACCGGTCACGACGGTGAAATGTGTGGGTATCGGTGCCTTTCTGGGGCTGGTCTGTGGCGGAATCATCAAAACAATCAAGGCGGTGGCATAATGGAAACAGAATATTCAGAAAACGAAGTACAACCCGAGGAAATCTTAGAAACCCATTCCGAAGCGGAAGAAAACGCATTGCTTCAGGAGCTTTCCGGGGAAGATTTCAATCCGGATACGGTTATCAATTCATCTGATCCGAAAAAAGCGGCAGCGCTCGCTGCCGGGGAAGCGACGACTAAAGCCGTTCTGGGAGTAACAGAGCAAATCATTAAACAATTTGCCCATAAAGATTTTACTTTCGATACCGCGCAGATTGAGAACGTCGCCACCGCCGCCGCGCCCCTGTTCGTCAAATATAACGGGGAGCTTCCGCCGTGGCTCGCAGCTTACCGGGAAGAGCTGACCTTTGTCGTTGCTGCCGGTGCACTTGGCTTTTCCTCATTCACACAAATCAAAGCCCTCAAAGCGATTGATCAAGCCAAAGATGTCACCCCACAGGAGCCAGAGCCACAACCACAGGAAGCCTGAATTCATGCAGCCAATTAACCCGGATAATTCGCTGAAAAACGGCCATGTCTTTGCGGTTGGGATGAGCGGAAGCGGCAAGACTTCAGCGGCAAAAAAACTATTTATACAGGCGACTGATCAGGTCGCCATTTTTGACCCGATGGGCGATTACACCGGCAAACTTGCCGGGCGTTTCGTCCGGGGTTATGAGCATATCAAAGATTTTGCAACCGCGCTGATGGCCGGAAGAAAGACCCGGCAGGGATTCAAGATTGCCTATCAGCCGAAACACGAGACCAAACCGAAAGACTTTGATCAGTTCTGTCAGGTGGTCTGGGCCGTGGGAAACGGCAAACACAAAAAGCCCCTGAAAATCATCTGTGAAGAAGTGGCGGAGCACAGCGAGAACGCAGGAAAAGCCACCGGGTATCACGGAAAGATTTTGCGCCTGGGCAGGAAGTTTAATCTTCACTCAATCAATTTATTTCAGAGAGGTCAGGAAGTATCAAAAACCATCATTGATAACTGTCAGCATGCATGTGTGATGATGCAAAAGACCCGCGCCAGTGCAATTTATCTGGAAAAAATGACCGGGATATCAGCGGCGGATATCGATCAGTTAAACCCGCTCGAGTATCTCCTGCAGGACGGCAAACAATATCAAAAGGGGGTGATCCGCTGGTAAAATGAGACTCAAATCACATTTATTCTAAACCCGATTCTAAATCGGGTTAGGAACCGATTGTAAATATGATGTTTAAGTGAAGGCCGCCTGATGTTGGGCGGCTTTTTAATTTGAGGAACACATGAAACTAACCGGAAAGAATATTGCTGTGGTAGGCCTGATTGCTGCCGTTGTTGCTGCGGGTGTGGTTTGGGCATCGAACAATGTTGATGCTGTTGAAGATGCAATCGGTTAAGGGAGTTTAATTGATGAATTCAGTCATGAAATTGAACTCGTTTACCGGCGTTGGCTGGGGTGAAAAAGCATCGCTGACAATCCCGACGGGACCCGTCTATGAAGAGATTTTTCTCGAAACAAATCTGAAGCCGGAGCAAATCCACCGGGTGACAATCACGCTGAACGGGGATGAAATCATCGTGCTTGACGGGCAACTGATGAAAGCCCTTGAAGCATACAAAGGCATGCCTTCATCGGATTTCTATCATATCCCGCTGGCCGATATTTCAGCCAAGACCAAGAACGGCATGAAATACACCGCGCTGGTCACAGAGCCCGGCGACAATATCATTTTGGATATTGATATCGCCCCGAAAGGCGATGCAGACCCGGCCACCGTTTATCTGAAAGGTCACGCCACCGTTTCACCGGCTCAGGGCGTGCGGGTACTTGTACCGCAAATCAAACGCCAGACCATGCAGGCCACTGCCACCGAAAACGAATTTCTTGATTTGGTTTCCGGGCCGCTGCTGCTGGTACGCCGGATGCACTTCTTATCTGAAGAAGTGCACAGCCTCGAAATCTACCGCGATTATGTGAAAGTTTATGACACCACGCGATCAGTCGATACGATGCGCGCCAAGCGGAATAAGCGATTCTGGCAGTCAGGCATGTATCACTTTGATCCGATTATGCGCGGCTATTTTATTGATGAGCTGTTTAAAACGGCCCATCTGAACGAGTTGAAATTCACTGTGAAAACCAATAAGCCGGTTGGCGCAATTCCGATTGTTGTAGAGTCCATCAAAATCGTTCGTCCGGACTTGATTAAGTAGGGGGATCCATGTCGTTTTTAGATGATCTGGGTAACTTTGGTTCGGGTTTACTTGATAGCGTTGGGGAGGGATTCGACAACCTTGTCGATGCGGCGACCAAACCCACGCAGAGCGTGAACTCAAAGACCGCCCCGCAAACCATGCAGCAGGCGGATGACAACGGGAACGCAGTCACCGCCAGTCAGGTGCAGCCCAACACGGACAAAACATTGCTCTATGTCGGTGGCGGGGTTGGCGTTTGTCTGATTCTGGGAATCATCGTTCTGGCAGTGAAAAAGTAAGGGGGAGACATGCCATTGATTTATCTGGCCCCGCTTGCTGCCGGGGCGCTCGGATTCGGGGCGGGGTTCTGGTCCGGCTCCGGGGCAACCAAGCTGATTAAGCTCGGCGCGGTCGGTGGCGGTTGTTATCTGGCTTACCGTGCACTGAAGGGGGCGAAATGATACCGAACCTGAATAACAGTGGCACCCTTGACGGCGGTGATACCTCGTCCGGGTTGTCCAACTACAGCGGCGGTTTGACGGTTGGTGATATGTATGTGAACAGCAAACGCAATCCGTCTGTCCTCTGGATATCAGCCGTTGCCGGTGTGCTGGGTGTGCTGTTTCTGATCACAAAGGGAGGTCATTAACTGTGGGTTTATTCAGTCATGATCACTCGGCAAGTACCGTCAATAATACCAATACATCCGGTCAAACCTCAGTCGGGGGTGACAACCTTGGTGTATTACTCAGTGGCGTCAATGACAGTACCATCAACGCCACGATGACCGATCACAACGCCATCAAAGCCGCTTCTGAAATAGCGGCTCAGGCGATTAAAGGCAATGTATCGGCCGTTTCTGATGCACTGAGTTCAAATAACAAAACCACCAAAGAAGCGTTTGATTTTGGCAATCACTCGCTCGAATTTGGCAAAGACGCCCTGAAAACCAGCCAGAAAGCCATGAAAGAATCACTGGGGTTTGGGCGCGATGCACTGGCGGCGAGTCAGGCCACGACGAAAGCGGCTCTTCAGTCGAATGAAAGCACCCTGAAACGTGCCCTCTCTACCGCTCAGGAGTCCTTTTCTGATGCGCTGGATTTCGGGACGGCTTCAGCAAAGCGGCAAACAGAAACCGCGAAAGAAGCCATGCAGTCACTGCGCAAAAACAATGAAGACACGATCAGTGCGGTGCGCTCTATGGCAAGCCAATCCAACCAGACCGCAAAAGCAGCGCTGACACTGGCGGACGGCGCATCACAACGCAGTCAAACGGGCAGTTCATCGGACATGATGAAAGTCACCATAGCCATTGCGGTTGTGCTTGGGGTCGCCATGGTCGCAATGATGAGGAAGTAACATGATTATTCAGGCCAGTACAAAAAAACAGATTTCCGTCGGTGGTCGTGGCCGTTACCTGATTGTCAGGGCTTCTTCTGCCCCGGTTTATGTCTCTACGGATACATTGCGCCCTCAGCGTCTTCAGACCGGAGACCGGATCAATGTGGAACAGTTTAATGAATTGTTTGTTGAGCATCATCAGTCAGGTGATGTGACATTCGATTATCAGATTTCTGATTTAGAGCATAAACCCGCCGCCACGGACGACATAGTGATTAGAAAAATCATTGAGCCGATTCAGTTTGAAGCCCATGTCAAAGTCGATGATGGTCTTCAGGTGAAAACCATCTTACCGGCTCAGATGAGCACATTTGATGATATCACCATCCAGCCGGGTGAACGCGTCCGGCTCACCCGTGGCGGATTTCATCAGGTCACGATTCAGGTGATCAGTGATGAGATGACAAAAGTCAGAGTTGGTGACGTGAATGCAGGTGCAAGCCGGGGCTTACTGGTGATGGGGAGCAAATCCGCCATAGGCAGTCTGAGTATTGATTATACGGGTGAGCTGCATGCTTATAACGCCAGTGAGACCACCGCAATATTAACCATCATGGGGGTTCAATGAAGATTAACAATCCGGTTGA
Organism: Vibrio aerogenes; assembly: GCF_024346755.1. Classification (NCBI taxonomy): domain Bacteria; kingdom Pseudomonadati; phylum Pseudomonadota; class Gammaproteobacteria; order Vibrionales; family Vibrionaceae; genus Vibrio; species Vibrio aerogenes. The sequence continues at coordinate 3,443,441 of NZ_AP024861.1, forward strand.
CCTGTCTTCAGATTTTGCGGCGTTGGCTGCAAAGCTGACGACAGCTCAGGCCGAAATTCAGAGTAGCCACAGCACACTATCAGAGAGTGTGACTGAAAAACTTGAAACAATGAAAACAGATGTGAGTGACTCACTAAATTCGGCCAGTAAGCAAACATCGACAACACTCACACAGACCAGAGCGGCGATTGAATCAGCGATTAAGTCAACAACAACAGCGGTCAACGCTACAGAGACGGCGATGATTGAAGCATGCTCTGATGCAAAAACAAAGGTTCTGACGGCTATCGGCAACCACAGCGTGATTCGACGTATCTATCAAATAACAATCAAGTCACACGGGACCATCAACATTCCAGCGGTGAACCCGGCAAAAACATTTGTGAACGTGAATGTAGAAGATTCGGCTGGGTATGCAGTGCTGACGTCATCAACAACACTGAGTTTGAACCGAATCGGCTCAGCAGATAAATACATGAGAATACAGGTCATTGAATATGTTTAGCGTACAACTGAATGAAAACAATATTGTTGTCGGAGTGATGTCATTTCCGCCTCAAGTGCCTAATCAAATCGCTGTACAGGAATTTGACGATAGTTTACTGGGCAAGCAATACATCAACGGCCAGTTTACGGAAGTATCCGCCCATGATGAAAGCAATCCTGATTAGTGCAGCAATCACCGGAGTTTGTTACATGACATACAGAGCCACACTACCGCGGGGCGTTCGTAACAATAACCCGCTCAATATCCGTGATTCGAATAATGACTGGCTGGGTAAATCCGGCCTCAATACAGATAAAGAATTCGAAGAATTTAAAAACCCGGTGTATGGATTCCGGGCCGGAGCGCGAATATTACGCAGTTATGCCCGTCAGGGCTACACCACATTAAGCCAGATGATTTACCGCTTTGCACCGGCCAGTGAAAACAACTCAGCCTTGTATGTACAGCAAGTCAGCCAGTGGACCGGGATTCAGCCGGATCAGGTTGTGAACGTGAATAATCACCAACAACTGGCGGCCCTGCTTCACGCGATGAGCCGCAAAGAAGTCGGTAACTATTACGGTCTGGACATGGCACGTGAGGGGGTAGACATGGCATGAATAAGCAGGACATGAAGAAAATAGCCTTATCTGTTGCTGGCGCAATACTTGCCGCCTACACCATTAAATATCTGAAGAGGAATCAATTACTATGAGTGAATTTTTAAAAGACAAATTCAATATCGATTTAAGCCAGCCTTCGACTCAGAAGGGGCTTGCGTTAGTCGGTGCCGGGGCTGCTTTAGCGTTCGGTCACCCGGACTTATTAACGGCCAGTGTGACTGATACAGGGATTCAGTACGGCGGAATTGTTGGAACGGTAGTTCCTGTATTGATTGGTTTGTTTGAGACAGTACGGGATGAGTTTAAATAATGGCAGAATATCAGACTTTTATCGTGGCCGCTGTCAGTGCGTTGTTTAGTGGGGTTGGCGTTGGCGTGACGTTGAGAACGGATGTGAAGTGGCTCAGGCTGATGATTGAAAAGCTTGATGTACGGGTAACCAGACTGGAGAATAAGTAGACTATGAATCCTGTATCAATCAAAATTATTAGCCTTTTAATCATCAGCATTATCAATAAATAGTAGTAAATATTTGGCAAAGATATTAGTTCAGTTACCTATTTATATGAATGACTATATGTTATTCATTTGCAATATTAATATGTGTAAATTTATCAAATAGGTACATAATCATGGCCAAAGGTGCAAAAATAGGTGACATAGGATCTGGCCATGACGGATTTCCGCCAACACCAATCACAGCAGGTTCACCTACAGTAAAATTTGATGGTATACCAGCGGCTCGTGTCGGCGACCCGCTGGCACCACACGCCAAACCGAAACATCCCCCACATCCAAGAAAAATATCTTCCGGCTCATCTACCGTTATGATTGATAATAAACCAGCTGCTATTTCAGGCAGCAATGTTGATTGTGGGGGAACAATTAAGTGTGGCGGAACTGTTAATATCGGTGATCCGGATATCAAAGTAGAGATAGAAAAGTTATTTGATATTTCTGTAAAACTTTTAGATGAAGACAGCAACCCCCTTGAAAAAGTAAAATTCAAGGTAGAAATGGCCGATGGCAGTCGTATTTCCGGCATAACTGACTCAGATGGTTTATCTGATATTTTTGGTACTAAGAATATTGTTCAATCCGGTAAAGTTCGCCTCATAAACTCATGGTTAATAAGGGATTTATAAGCATGACAGATACAATAACAACAACACCACAGGCAGATAAAAAACCAGCAAAAGTAAAAGTAAAACTAGATCCGGGTGATTTCATAATTCCCATTGTTTACCCTGATTATTTGGTTCATATTGATCCCGAAGATAGAGGCATTTGGGGGATAAATATCTTAGATGAAAGAGAAGCATTTGGTCATGCTGGTATATTAATAATTAATGGTCAATCAGGAATATCTAAATACTACGAATATGGTCGGTACGATAAAGGTAAGTTCGGTTTAATTAATAAAGAATCGATTTCTGACGCTGTTGTAAAAAACGGGAGAATAACTGAGTCGAGTTTAACTAAAATAATGAAAGAGTTGTCTGATAAATCTGGACAACATGGTCGAATAGAAGCTGTCATTATTATTGGTAATTATTATGATAAAGCATTCAAATGGCTTAATGATCCTACTGGACCATATAGAAATCCTACGAGACAAAAATATAATGTCAGAAACTTCAACTGCATACAGTTTGTATTAGACTTACTAGATGCACTTTCTATTGAGACTCATTGGCCGGGATTCATATCAATACCAGATGAGGAAATGGAAGAATTACAAGAAGACTACCGGGATTTAAAATACAACCCCCAAACGAATAAAATAACAATCGAGAACGAAAATTGAAAAAAATAATTAAGATACTTTTATATATTATCGGATTTATAGTGGTCATCATTAGCATAATATTTATAGCATTTATAATTAAGATCACAAATGTAGAAGATAAAACATATATTGAAAATGGTGTCACAAAACTTGAGGGCCATCCTGAATTAAAGGGAGTTGGTGGTAAAGCTTTTTTCTGGTTTATTGATTTAGAAAAGCCAAAAGGTGAAGACTATATAATTATAGCTTATGGTGAATCAGGCGCCTATGCAGGGAAATTCAAGATAATTGACTCAAAAAATGAAATAATAAAAATAGAAGATATATTTCTTTTTGATGGTATATGGATCAAAGTAAAGAATACTTCAGGTGATACAAAAAACTTTTTTGTCAAAAAAATAGAGGAATAATACCAATATTATAAAGTTCTGAATTTTCCTTAACTACAAACACAAAAAACCCGCTCAATGAGCGGGTTTCTATTTTGCATAATTATGCAAATTGTAATGGCAGGGGTGGAGGGATTCGAACCCCCAACACGCGGATTTGGAATCCGCTGCTCTGCCAATTGGAGCTACACCCCTAAATCTTTTCTAATCCAAATAATGGCGGAGCGGACGGGACTCGAACCCGCGACCCCCGGCGTGACAGGCCGGTATTCTAACCAACTGAACTACCGCTCCACTTCAGATTGTCTGACACATGAAGTCTTACTTTAATCTGCTTCATCTGTCCGGTATATAAAGCCTGGCAGTGACCTACTCTCACATGGGGAAACCCCACACTACCATCGGCGCAATTGCGTTTCACTTCTGAGTTCGGCATGGATTCAGGTGGGTCCACAACGCTATGGCCGCCAGGCAAATTCTGTTTCTTATCTCCACTTTTTAAAAAAGTGAAAACAAAAATTCCGGAAAACTGACTTCGCTCTCACACATCCAATTGTCTTAATCTGAGTCCACAAAACCCCTTGGGTGTTGTATGGTTAAGCCTCACGGGCAATTAGTACAGGTTAGCTCAACGCCTCACAACGCTTACACACCCTGCCTATCAACGTCCTGGTCTCGGACAACCCTTCAGAGCACTTAAAGTGCCAGGGAGAACTCATCTCAGGGCTCGCTTCCCGCTTAGATGCTTTCAGCGGTTATCGATTCCGAACTTAGCTACCGGGCAATGCGTCTGGCGACACAACCCGAACACCAGAGGTTCGTCCACTCCGGTCCTCTCGTACTAGGAGCAGCCCCCTTCAATTCTCCAACGCCCACGGCAGATAGGGACCGAACTGTCTCACGACGTTCTAAACCCAGCTCGCGTACCACTTTAAATGGCGAACAGCCATACCCTTGGGACCGACTTCAGCCCCAGGATGTGATGAGCCGACATCGAGGTGCCAAACACCGCCGTCGATATGAACTCTTGGGCGGTATCAGCCTGTTATCCCCGGAGTACCTTTTATCCGTTGAGCGATGGCCCTTCCATTCAGAACCACCGGATCACTATGACCTGCTTTCGCACCTGCTCGAGCCGTCACTCTCGCAGTTAAGCGGGCTTATGCCATTGCACTAACCTCACGATGTCCAACCGTGATTAGCCCACCTTCGTGCTCCTCCGTTACTCTTTGGGAGGAGACCGCCCCAGTCAAACTACCCACCAGACACTGTCCTTGTCCCGGATAACGGGACTAAGTTAGAACATCAAACATACAAGGGTGGTATTTCAAGGATGGCTCCATGCATACTGGCGTACACACTTCAAAGCCTCCCACCTATCCTACACATGTAGGCTCAATGTTCAGTGCCAAGCTGTAGTAAAGGTTCACGGGGTCTTTCCGTCTAGCCGCGGGTACACTGCATCTTCACAGCGATTTCAATTTCACTGAGTCTCGGGTGGAGACAGCGTGGCCATCATTACGCCATTCGTGCAGGTCGGAACTTACCCGACAAGGAATTTCGCTACCTTAGGACCGTTATAGTTACGGCCGCCGTTTACCGGGGCTTCGATCAAGAGCTTCGCCTAAGCTAACCCCATCAATTAACCTTCCGGCACCGGGCAGGCGTCACACCGTATACGTCATCTTACGATTTTGCACAGTGCTGTGTTTTTAATAAACAGTTGCAGCCACCTGGTATCTGCGACTCTCATCAGCTCCAAGAGCAAGTCTCTTCACCGTCAAGAGCGTACCTTCTCCCGAAGTTACGGTACCATTTTGCCTAGTTCCTTCACCCGAGTTCTCTCAAGCGCCTTGGTATTCTCTACCCGACCACCTGTGTCGGTTTGGGGTACGATTCCTTACAATCTGAAGCTTAGAGGCTTTTCCCGGAAGCATGGCATCAATGACTTCACTACCTTAGTAGCCCGACATCGTGTCTCAGCCTTATCGTGGAACCGGATTTGCCTAATCCCACAGCCTACGCACTTGAACCAGGACAACCGTCGCCTGGCCCACCTAGCCTTCTCCGTCCCCCCATCGCAATTGTAAGAAGTACGGGAATATTAACCCGTTTCCCATCGACTACGCTTTTCAGCCTCGCCTTAGGGGTCGACTTACCCTGCCCCGATTAACGTTGGACAGGAACCCTTGGTCTTCCGGCGTGGGGGTTTTTCACCCCCATTATCGTTACTCATGTCAGCATTCGCACTTCTGATACGTCCAGCATGCCTTACAGCACACCTTCAGCCGCTTACAGAACGCTCCCCTACCCAATACGATAAATCGTATTGCCGCAGCTTCGGTTTATTGCTTAGCCCCGTTACATCTTCCGCGCAGGCCGACTCGACTAGTGAGCTATTACGCTTTCTTTAAATGATGGCTGCTTCTAAGCCAACATCCTAGCTGTCTGAGCCTTCCCACATCGTTTCCCACTTAGCAATAATTTGGGACCTTAGCTGGCGGTCTGGGTTGTTTCCCTCTCCACGACGGACGTTAGCACCCGCCGTGTGTCTCCCGGATAGTACTTACTGGTATTCGGAGTTTGCAAAGGGTTGGTAAGTCGGGATGACCCCCTAGCCTTAACAGTGCTCTACCCCCAGTAGTATTCGTCCGAGGCGCTACCTAAATAGCTTTCGGGGAGAACCAGCTATCTCCGGGTTTGATTGGCCTTTCACCCCTAGCCACAAGTCATCCGCTAATTTTTCAACATTAGTCGGTTCGGTCCTCCAGTTGATGTTACTCAACCTTCAACCTGCCCATGGCTAGATCACCCGGTTTCGGGTCTATATCCAGAGACTGAACGCCCAGTTAAGACTCGCTTTCGCTACGGCTTCCCTATCCGGTTAACCTTGCCACTGAATATAAGTCGCTGACCCATTATACAAAAGGTACGCAGTCACCCCATAAAAGAGGCTCCTACTGCTTGTACGTATACGGTTTCAGGTTCTGTTTCACTCCCCTCACAGGGGTTCTTTTCGCCTTTCCCTCACGGTACTGGTTCACTATCGGTCAGTCAGGAGTATTTAGCCTTGGAGGATGGTCCCCCCATGTTCAGACAGGATATCACGTGTCCCGTCCTACTCGTTTTCACCTTATATGCATCTTCGGTTACGGGGCTGTCACCCTGTATCGCGGCACTTTCCAGAGCCTTCACCTGACACATATAAAACTTAAGGGCTAATCCGGGGTCGCTCGCCGCTACTGCCGGAATCTCTGTTGATTTCTTTTCCTCGGGGTACTTAGATGTTTCAGTTCCCCCGGTTCGCCTCTTTACCCTATGGATTCAGGTAAAGATACCTGCTGCTGCAGGTGGGTTTCCCCATTCGGAAATCCCGGACTCATGTGGGTCTTACTCCCTCATCCGGGCTTATCGCAAGTTAGTACGTCCTTCATCGCCTCTGACTGCCAAGGCATCCACCGTATACGCTTAGTCACTTAACCATACAACCCCAAAGGGTCTTACAGTCAAACAACCAAGGTGTCTGCAATTATTTAAACATGATGCAGACTTTGATTTTGCCGGACTCAAATTTTTCTTCTGCTTAAAGCAGAAGCCAAGAACACTTGAATGTGTTTGGTGTATTCATATATGAATACTTTGAGAACTTTTACAAACAATTCTTATTTGAATTAAACAAGAACTGCTTTGTCAGCTTTCCAAATTGTTAAAGAGCTAAAGTGTATAAATACACTTCTTAATAACTTTCAGCGTCACAACTTCTGACCACATCTGTCAACGCAGCCTGGAAACTGTATCCAAAAGTAATTAAGAAGTGGTGGGCGATACCGGGTTCGAACCAGTGACCCCCTGCTTGTAAGGCAGGTGCTCTCCCAACTGAGCTAATCGCCCGTTTTCGATATGGTGGAGCTATGCGGGATCGAACCGCAGACCTCCTGCGTGCAAGGCAGGCGCTCTCCCAGCTGAGCTATAGCCCCATATCAAAAATGGTGGGTCGTACAGGATTCGAACCTGTGACAAATTGGTTAAAAGCCAACTGCTCTACCAGCTGAGCTAACGACCCGTCTTTCTTTCAAAGAAAGTGGTATCCCGTAGGGGAGTCGAACCCCTGTTACCGCCGTGAAAGGGCGGTGTCCTAGGCCTCTAGACGAACGGGACACTTTACATATCTCTTTATAAAACCAAATCAATCTGTGTGAGCACTCATCAACGTATCTTTATCGTTAAGGAGGTGATCCAGCGCCAGGTTCCCCTAGCGCTACCTTGTTACGACTTCACCCCAGTCATGAACCACAAAGTGGCAAGCGTCCTCCCGAAGGTTAAACTACCTGCTTCTTTTGCAGCCCACTCCCATGGTGTGACGGGCGGTGTGTACAAGGCCCGGGAACGTATTCACCGTAGCATTCTGATCTACGATTACTAGCGATTCCGACTTCATGGAGTCGAGTTGCAGACTCCAATCCGGACTACGACGGACTTTTTGGGATTCGCACACTTTCGCAAGTTAGCTGCCCTCTGTATCCGCCATTGTAGCACGTGTGTAGCCCTACTCGTAAGGGCCATGATGACTTGACGTCGTCCCCACCTTCCTCCGGTTTATCACCGGCAGTCTCCCTGAAGTTCCCACCCGAAGTGCTGGCAATCAAGGATAAGGGTTGCGCTCGTTGCGGGACTTAACCCAACATTTCACAACACGAGCTGACGACAGCCATGCAGCACCTGTCTCAGAGCTCCCGAAGGCACTAATCCATCTCTGGAAAATTCTCTGGATGTCAAGAGTAGGTAAGGTTCTTCGCGTTGCATCGAATTAAACCACATGCTCCACCGCTTGTGCGGGCCCCCGTCAATTCATTTGAGTTTTAATCTTGCGACCGTACTCCCCAGGCGGTCTACTTAACGCGTTAGCTCCGAAAGCCACGGCTCAAGGCCACAACCTCCAAGTAGACATCGTTTACGGCGTGGACTACCAGGGTATCTAATCCTGTTTGCTCCCCACGCTTTCGCATCTGAGTGTCAGTATCTGTCCAGGGGGCCGCCTTCGCCACCGGTATTCCTTCAGATCTCTACGCATTTCACCGCTACACCTGAAATTCTACCCCCCTCTACAGTACTCTAGATGACCAGTTTCAAATGCTGTTCCGGGGTTAAGCCCCGGGCTTTCACATCTGACTTAATCATCCACCTGCATGCGCTTTACGCCCAGTAATTCCGATTAACGCTCGCACCCTCCGTATTACCGCGGCTGCTGGCACGGAGTTAGCCGGTGCTTCTTCTGCAGCTAACGTCAAATGATGCACGTATTAAATACACCACCTTCCTCACTGCTGAAAGTACTTTACAACCCGAAGGCCTTCTTCATACACGCGGCATGGCTGCATCAGGCTTGCGCCCATTGTGCAATATTCCCCACTGCTGCCTCCCGTAGGAGTCTGGACCGTGTCTCAGTTCCAGTGTGGCTGATCATCCTCTCAGACCAGCTAGGGATCGTCGCCTTGGTGAGCCCTTACCTCACCAACAAGCTAATCCCACCTGGGCATATCCCGACGCGAGAGGCCCGAAGGTCCCCCTCTTTGGTCCGTAGACGTTATGCGGTATTAGCCATCGTTTCCAATGGTTATCCCCCACATCAGGGCAATTTCCCAGGCATTACTCACCCGTCCGCCGCTCGACGCCAAGAAAGCAAGCTTTCTTTCGTTTCCGCCCGACTTGCATGTGTTAAGCCTGCCGCCAGCGTTCAATCTGAGCCATGATCAAACTCTTCAATTAAAGTTTTTTCTGAAGCCGGAGCTTCTGCTCAATGAATACTGTGATATTACATCGTAATATCGAATTGACTGTGCCAATATCTCATCAGAGATATCGATTTGGTCACTCATTCACTGATAAATCTTTTTATAAGATATCTGTTAACGAGTACCCACACAGATTGATTGGTTTATATTGTTAAAGAGCTTTGCTTTCAGTGCCTTAGCACCTGACAGGACGCGTATATTACGCTTTCCTGACTGAAAGTCAACATAAAATTCTCATTCTTTTGAAAACTTTATGGTGACTTCTTTTCATCAACTGAAAAGAAGCGAAAATAAAGCCTGGCAGTGACCTACTCTCACATGGGGAAACCCCACACTACCATCGGCGCAATTGCGTTTCACTTCTGAGTTCGGCATGGATTCAGGTGGGTCCACAACGCTATGGCCGCCAGGCAAATTCTGTTTCTTATCTCCACTTTTTAAAAAAGTGAAAACAAAAATTCTGGAAAACTGACTGACTCTCTACACATCCAATTGTCTTTAATCTTGAGTCCACAAAACCCCTTGGGTGTTGTATGGTTAAGCCTCACGGGCAATTAGTACAGGTTAGCTCAACGCCTCACAACGCTTACACACCCTGCCTATCAACGTCCTGGTCTCGGACAACCCTTCAGAGCACTTAAAGTGCCAGGGAGAACTCATCTCAGGGCTCGCTTCCCGCTTAGATGCTTTCAGCGGTTATCGATTCCGAACTTAGCTACCGGGCAATGCGTCTGGCGACACAACCCGAACACCAGAGGTTCGTCCACTCCGGTCCTCTCGTACTAGGAGCAGCCCCCTTCAATTCTCCAACGCCCACGGCAGATAGGGACCGAACTGTCTCACGACGTTCTAAACCCAGCTCGCGTACCACTTTAAATGGCGAACAGCCATACCCTTGGGACCGACTTCAGCCCCAGGATGTGATGAGCCGACATCGAGGTGCCAAACACCGCCGTCGATATGAACTCTTGGGCGGTATCAGCCTGTTATCCCCGGAGTACCTTTTATCCGTTGAGCGATGGCCCTTCCATTCAGAACCACCGGATCACTATGACCTGCTTTCGCACCTGCTCGAGCCGTCACTCTCGCAGTTAAGCGGGCTTATGCCATTGCACTAACCTCACGATGTCCAACCGTGATTAGCCCACCTTCGTGCTCCTCCGTTACTCTTTGGGAGGAGACCGCCCCAGTCAAACTACCCACCAGACACTGTCCTTGTCCCGGATAACGGGACTAAGTTAGAACATCAAACATACAAGGGTGGTATTTCAAGGATGGCTCCATGCATACTGGCGTACACACTTCAAAGCCTCCCACCTATCCTACACATGTAGGCTCAATGTTCAGTGCCAAGCTGTAGTAAAGGTTCACGGGGTCTTTCCGTCTAGCCGCGGGTACACTGCATCTTCACAGCGATTTCAATTTCACTGAGTCTCGGGTGGAGACAGCGTGGCCATCATTACGCCATTCGTGCAGGTCGGAACTTACCCGACAAGGAATTTCGCTACCTTAGGACCGTTATAGTTACGGCCGCCGTTTACCGGGGCTTCGATCAAGAGCTTCGCCTAAGCTAACCCCATCAATTAACCTTCCGGCACCGGGCAGGCGTCACACCGTATACGTCATCTTACGATTTTGCACAGTGCTGTGTTTTTAATAAACAGTTGCAGCCACCTGGTATCTGCGACTCTCATCAGCTCCAAGAGCAAGTCTCTTCACCGTCAAGAGCGTACCTTCTCCCGAAGTTACGGTACCATTTTGCCTAGTTCCTTCACCCGAGTTCTCTCAAGCGCCTTGGTATTCTCTACCCGACCACCTGTGTCGGTTTGGGGTACGATTCCTTACAATCTGAAGCTTAGAGGCTTTTCCCGGAAGCATGGCATCAATGACTTCACTACCTTAGTAGCCCGACATCGTGTCTCAGCCTTATCGTGGAACCGGATTTGCCTAATCCCACAGCCTACGCACTTGAACCAGGACAACCGTCGCCTGGCCCACCTAGCCTTCTCCGTCCCCCCATCGCAATTGTAAGAAGTACGGGAATATTAACCCGTTTCCCATCGACTACGCTTTTCAGCCTCGCCTTAGGGGTCGACTTACCCTGCCCCGATTAACGTTGGACAGGAACCCTTGGTCTTCCGGCGTGGGGGTTTTTCACCCCCATTATCGTTACTCATGTCAGCATTCGCACTTCTGATACGTCCAGCATGCCTTACAGCACACCTTCAGCCGCTTACAGAACGCTCCCCTACCCAATACGATAAATCGTATTGCCGCAGCTTCGGTTTATTGCTTAGCCCCGTTACATCTTCCGCGCAGGCCGACTCGACTAGTGAGCTATTACGCTTTCTTTAAATGATGGCTGCTTCTAAGCCAACATCCTAGCTGTCTGAGCCTTCCCACATCGTTTCCCACTTAGCAATAATTTGGGACCTTAGCTGGCGGTCTGGGTTGTTTCCCTCTCCACGACGGACGTTAGCACCCGCCGTGTGTCTCCCGGATAGTACTTACTGGTATTCGGAGTTTGCAAAGGGTTGGTAAGTCGGGATGACCCCCTAGCCTTAACAGTGCTCTACCCCCAGTAGTATTCGTCCGAGGCGCTACCTAAATAGCTTTCGGGGAGAACCAGCTATCTCCGGGTTTGATTGGCCTTTCACCCCTAGCCACAAGTCATCCGCTAATTTTTCAACATTAGTCGGTTCGGTCCTCCAGTTGATGTTACTCAACCTTCAACCTGCCCATGGCTAGATCACCCGGTTTCGGGTCTATATCCAGAGACTGAACGCCCAGTTAAGACTCGCTTTCGCTACGGCTTCCCTATCCGGTTAACCTTGCCACTGAATATAAGTCGCTGACCCATTATACAAAAGGTACGCAGTCACCCCATAAAAGAGGCTCCTACTGCTTGTACGTATACGGTTTCAGGTTCTGTTTCACTCCCCTCACAGGGGTTCTTTTCGCCTTTCCCTCACGGTACTGGTTCACTATCGGTCAGTCAGGAGTATTTAGCCTTGGAGGATGGTCCCCCCATGTTCAGACAGGATATCACGTGTCCCGTCCTACTCGTTTTCACCTTATATGCATCTTCGGTTACGGGGCTGTCACCCTGTATCGCGGCACTTTCCAGAGCCTTCACCTGACACATATAAAACTTAAGGGCTAATCCGGGGTCGCTCGCCGCTACTGCCGGAATCTCTGTTGATTTCTTTTCCTCGGGGTACTTAGATGTTTCAGTTCCCCCGGTTCGCCTCTTTACCCTATGGATTCAGGTAAAGATACCTGCTGCTGCAGGTGGGTTTCCCCATTCGGAAATCCCGGACTCATGTGGGTCTTACTCCCTCATCCGGGCTTATCGCAAGTTAGTACGTCCTTCATCGCCTCTGACTGCCAAGGCATCCACCGTATACGCTTAGTCACTTAACCATACAACCCCAAAGGGTCTTACAGTCAAACAACCAAGGTGTCTGCAATTATTTAAACATGATGCAGACTTTGATTTTGCCGGACTCAAATTTTTTCTTCTGCCAAAGCAGAAGCCAAGAACACTTGAATGTGTTTGGTGTATTCATATATGAATACTTTGAGAACTTTTACAAACAATTCTTATTTGAAATAAACAAGAACTGCTTTGTCAGCTTTCCAAATTGTTAAAGAGCTAAGCCTGTCAGAAACAGGCTATTTTTAAATATTCTTAAAAAAAACATTTAAAAATACAAACGTTGGTGGGTCTGAGTGGACTTGAACCACCGACCTCTCGCTTATCAGGCGAACGCTCTAACCACCTGAGCTACAGACCCAACGACTCTTTCTAAACCAAATCAATCTGTGTGAGCACTCATCAACGTATCTTTATCGTTAAGGAGGTGATCCAGCGCCAGGTTCCCCTAGCGCTACCTTGTTACGACTTCACCCCAGTCATGAACCACAAAGTGGCAAGCGTCCTCCCGAAGGTTAAACTACCTGCTTCTTTTGCAGCCCACTCCCATGGTGTGACGGGCGGTGTGTACAAGGCCCGGGAACGTATTCACCGTAGCATTCTGATCTACGATTACTAGCGATTCCGACTTCATGGAGTCGAGTTGCAGACTCCAATCCGGACTACGACGGACTTTTTGGGATTCGCACACTTTCGCAAGTTAGCTGCCCTCTGTATCCGCCATTGTAGCACGTGTGTAGCCCTACTCGTAAGGGCCATGATGACTTGACGTCGTCCCCACCTTCCTCCGGTTTATCACCGGCAGTCTCCCTGAAGTTCCCACCCGAAGTGCTGGCAATCAAGGATAAGGGTTGCGCTCGTTGCGGGACTTAACCCAACATTTCACAACACGAGCTGACGACAGCCATGCAGCACCTGTCTCAGAGCTCCCGAAGGCACTAATCCATCTCTGGAAAATTCTCTGGATGTCAAGAGTAGGTAAGGTTCTTCGCGTTGCATCGAATTAAACCACATGCTCCACCGCTTGTGCGGGCCCCCGTCAATTCATTTGAGTTTTAATCTTGCGACCGTACTCCCCAGGCGGTCTACTTAACGCGTTAGCTCCGAAAGCCACGGCTCAAGGCCACAACCTCCAAGTAGACATCGTTTACGGCGTGGACTACCAGGGTATCTAATCCTGTTTGCTCCCCACGCTTTCGCATCTGAGTGTCAGTATCTGTCCAGGGGGCCGCCTTCGCCACCGGTATTCCTTCAGATCTCTACGCATTTCACCGCTACACCTGAAATTCTACCCCCCTCTACAGTACTCTAGATGACCAGTTTCAAATGCTGTTCCGGGGTTAAGCCCCGGGCTTTCACATCTGACTTAATCATCCACCTGCATGCGCTTTACGCCCAGTAATTCCGATTAACGCTCGCACCCTCCGTATTACCGCGGCTGCTGGCACGGAGTTAGCCGGTGCTTCTTCTGCAGCTAACGTCAAATGATGCACGTATTAAATACACCACCTTCCTCACTGCTGAAAGTACTTTACAACCCGAAGGCCTTCTTCATACACGCGGCATGGCTGCATCAGGCTTGCGCCCATTGTGCAATATTCCCCACTGCTGCCTCCCGTAGGAGTCTGGACCGTGTCTCAGTTCCAGTGTGGCTGATCATCCTCTCAGACCAGCTAGGGATCGTCGCCTTGGTGAGCCCTTACCTCACCAACAAGCTAATCCCACCTGGGCATATCCCGACGCGAGAGGCCCGAAGGTCCCCCTCTTTGGTCCGTAGACGTTATGCGGTATTAGCCATCGTTTCCAATGGTTATCCCCCACATCAGGGCAATTTCCCAGGCATTACTCACCCGTCCGCCGCTCGACGCCAAGAAAGCAAGCTTTCTTTCGTTTCCGCCCGACTTGCATGTGTTAAGCCTGCCGCCAGCGTTCAATCTGAGCCATGATCAAACTCTTCAATTAAAGTTTTTTCTGAAGCCGGAGCTTCTGCTCAATGAATACTGTGATATTACATCGTAATATCGAATTGACTGTGCCAATATCTCATCAGAGATATCGATTTGGTCACTCATTCACTGATAAATCTTTTTATAAGATATCTGTTAACGAGTACCCACACAGATTGATTGGTTTATATTGTTAAAGAACTGTTCTTCTCAGCATTGCTTCGAAGAGGCGGTCATTCTAGCGGGATAATTTTCAGTGTCAAACACTTTTTTTTAAAATTTTCTCACTTCGTTTTCAGAAGACCTTGTTGACTCCAGAGAGCTTATCGCCCCTTGCCTGCCAACGAGAGCGCATTATAGAGATCGGCCTCACATTGGCAAGTACTTTTTGCAAAAAAATACAAAAATAAGTGTTAAGTGAACAATATTCCTCCAAAGTGGTATTTATCCCACTTTACCCAAAGATAAGGAACAACTTATCCACAGATTTATTCACTCTTCATCTGCTGGAGATAAAAATAAGACCACCGTTCAGGTAGTCTTATCTCTGACAGAAGAGTACTTAAATGCCAGAACCATCAGATTCACCATCATCCTCATGAAGGCCACATTCCCGTTTCAGTCCAAAGAAGCGGGTTTCCTCTTCTGACATTCCGGGTTCCCACTTTCTTGTAGTATGCGTATCACCGACGGACAGATAGCCTTCATCCCATAGTGGATGATATGAAAGTCCGTGCTCCTCCAGATAATAGTGCACATCTTTATTAGACCAATCAATGACTGGTAAAAACTTAAAGACACCATTCTGGACAGCTAAAATCGGCAGATTAGCTCTTGAAGATGACTGCTCTCTGCGAAGACCCGAGAACCAGGTTCCTACATTTAAGTCATGCAGTGCCCGCTTCATTGGCTCGACTTTGTTTATGCGATTATATTTTTCGATACCTTCAAGTCCCTGCTCCCATAGCTTTCCGTATCGGGCTTCCTGCCAGGCAGCACTTTCATTCGAACGATAAACTTTCAGGTTCAGATTCAGCTGCTCAGTCAGTAAATCAATAAACTGATAGGTCTCAGGAAACAAGTAGCCGGTATCCGTCAGTATCACCGGAATGTCAGGTTGGCATCGCGTCACCATGTGTAGCATCAAAGCAGCCTGAATACCGAAGCTGGAAGAAACAGCAAATGAACCCTGCAAGTTTTCCAGTGCCCACTTAATTCGCTGCTGAGCAGACAATGTTTCCAAATGACTATTTAACTCGGCAAGGCGAAGCGACTGCTCCGCCTTAGTCATATTTAATAACTCAGCCAGCTTGGGCTGATATAGCACAGTATCAGGCATGAAAATCCCTCTTTGATACAGTGACTTCTGCAATAATTCCTGTTCTGATAGTGAAGTCACCAAAACCTTCGCCTTCATGGCGCTCTTTCACCCAACGACCAATCAATTGATCGAGCTCTTCAAGAATCTGTTTATCCGTTATATTCTCTTTATACATTTTGGGAACACGGGTTCCCGCGACATTACCGCCAAGGTGAAGGTTATAACGTCCCGGCGCTTTGCCAACCAAACCAACTTCTGCCAGCATGGCGCGGCCACATCCATTCGGACATCCGGTAACCCTCAGAATGATAGATTCATCTTCACCTAAACCGTGCTTCTTCTGAATACTTTCTACTTGTGTTACAAAGTCCGGCAGAAAGCGTTCAGCTTCGGCCATTGCCAGCGGACAAGTCGGAAACGCAACACACGCCATTGAGTTTTTGCGCTGCTCACTGACCGTATCATCAATCAGACCATACTGGCGTGCCAGTTTATCGATCTTTGCTTTTTGACTTTTCGGCACACCCGCGATAATCAGATTCTGGTTTGCTGTCATCCGGAAATCACCCTTGTGAATTTTGGCAATTTCCGCAACACCACTTTTCAAAGGCTTATCGGGATAGTCAAGCAGGCGGCCATTTTCAATAAACAGTGCTAAATGGAATTTACCATCAATTCCTTCTGCCCAGCCAATCCGATCTCCGCGCGTGGTGAACTCATATGGACGACTTGCCTCAAACTGAATACCAGCCCGTTTTTCAACTTCAGCTTTAAAGACATCAATGCCAATCCGATCCAATGTGTACTTGGTTTTCGCATTTTTCCGGTTAGAACGATTTCCCCAGTCCCGCTGTGTTGTGACAACTGCCGCCGCAATATCCAGAGTTTTCTCCAAAGGAATAAAGCCAAAGTCATCGGCTCTGCGCGGGTAGGTTGATGTGTCACCGTGTGTCATCGCCAAGCCACCGCCGACTAACACATTAAAGCCAATCAGCTTGCCTTCGTTCGCAATCGCAACGAAGTTCAGATCGTTCGCATGAACGTCAATATCATTATGTGGCGGAATTACAACGGTTGTTTTAAATTTCCGTGGTAAATAGGTTGAACCCAGAATCGGTTCTTCATCCGTGGTCTCTACCTTTTCTCCATCCAACCAGATTTCTGCATACGCACGGGTTTTTGGCAACAGGTGTTCACTGATTTTCTTTGCCCACTCATAAGCTTCCTGATGAAGCTCAGATTCAACCGGATTTGAGGTACACAGCACGTTCCGGTTTACATCCCCTGCAGTAGCAATTGAATCAATCCCTATCTGATTCAAAGTCTGATGCATTAACTTAATATTTGGCTTCAGCACCCCATGAAACTGGAATGTTTGACGGGTCGTCAGGCGAATACTGCCATAAAGCGTATGTTCTGTAGCAAACTGATCGATGGCCAGCCATTGTTTCGGTGTGATGATTCCACCAGGCATTCTTGCCCGCAGCATCACATTATGCAGTGGCTCTAGTTTCTGTTTGGTTCTTTCAGCACGAATATCCCGGTCATCCTGCTGATACATGCCGTGGAATCGAATCAGCTGAAAATTATCCGCCGTAAAACCACCGGTGATATTATCCTGAAGATCCTGTTCAATGGTGCCCCGTAAAAAATTACTTTCTTTCTTTAAACGTTCATTATCAGAAAGAGGTCCTAATACCTGCCCTAAAACTTCCTGAACATTTGTATCTTTATCAATACTCATTAGTAGACATCCCTCTGGTAACGCTTCGCTTTACGAAGATCATTGATATAAGCTTCAGCCGCACTCTGCTCCAAACCACCTTCCTGCTTCGCAACAGTAATCAAGGCATCATGTACATCTTTCGCCATTCTTGTCGCATCGCCACACACGTAGATATATGCTCCCTCATTGATCCATTGCCAGATTTGGGGCGCATTTTCCAGAATACGATGCTGGACATACACTTTTTCATGTTGATCCCGGCTAAATGCGACATCCATCCGTGTCAGCGCACCAGATTTGAGATATTTCTGCCATTCAACCTGATATAAAAAATCCTGAGTAAATGTCCGGTCACCAAAGAATAACCAGTTCTTACCTCCAGCTCCCCTGTTATCCCGCTCCTGAATAAAGCTCCGGAATGGCGCAATGCCGGTTCCCGGCCCAACCATAATCACGGGTGTATTATCATCCTGAGGAAGTTTGAAGTTTTTATTATGCTCAACAAAAACTTTGACCGGCTCACCTTCTTCAAGGCGCTGAGTCAGAAAGCCGGACGCACCACCATGACGACGTTCTCCGTTATGGTCAAATTCAACCAGCCCGACAGTCAGATGTACTTCTTCATCGACTTCACTCTGGCTTGAAGCTATCGAATACATACGTGGCGTTAACCGGCGGAAAATCTGAGTCAGTTCTTCAGCAGTCAGCTTGATTTGTGCTTCAAGCAGCACATCAATGACCTGAGTCCCGGCTGAGTATTCTCTGAGCTTATCTTTATCGGCGACGAGGTCATTTAATAGCTTCGACTCTGAACGCTCAGCAATCTGGCTAATCATTTGCGGATTAGATGCCGTAATTTCAAAGGCACTGATTAAGGCCTGATGGATCGAAAGACTCTCACCATCAACTTCCACACCTTCAACGCCTGAAAGGCCGACGGCTTTCAGAATCTGATTCGCAAGTGCTGAACTATTCTGATACCAGACGCCTAATGCATCACCCGGTTGATAGCTGATACCGGAGTCTTCCAGATCAATTTCAATATGCCGGACATCTTTTCCGGAATCACGGCCAGTAATTTTCTGGTTTGTCAGCAAAGTGGCCGTGTATGGATTTTGCTTCGTGTATTGAGTCTGAGTGATGCTGGCCTGACCAAGAGGTAACTGAACCACTTCTGCCTGTGATTCTGAAATGGCATCGCTCAATAATTCAAGCGCTTTCCCACGCCATTCTGAAGCAGAAGCTTCATAGTCAACATCACAATCAACACGCGCCATAAACGGTGTCGCACCCAGCTTAGACAAAAATGCATCAAAATCTTTACCGGTCTGACAGAAGAATTCATAACTGGAATCTCCCAGACCAATCACACCGTATTTCAGGTTAGGTAATTTGGGAGCTTTCTTAGACTGCAAAAATTCATGCAGTTCCAGTGCATTATCCGGAGCTTCACCTTCCCCATTAGTCGAAGCCACAATCACAACATGCGTTTCTTTCGCAAGGTCTTTACCCTTGTAATCACTGGCATCAAATAATCGAACAGGCAAACCTTTTGCCTGAGCTTCCTGTTCAAGCGCCTCGGCGACACCCTTTGCATTTCCTGTCTGCGATGCATAAATAATGGTCAGTTGTCCGGCTGGTTTAGCTGCCGGAGCCGAAGCAGGAACAGCACCGGTCGAGGGTTGGGAAGATTGGCTTAATCCCCAAAAATAGCCACTGACCCAGGCCAGCTGTTGTGGGGACAATTGGGAAACGGCTTGTTGCAACTGATTCAGTTGTTCGCCATTTACCGGGCTGGATAACAATCCCAGCTCTTCTGGAGTATTTTTTGCTGAAGACATTGTCACGACGTCCTTATTTATTGCGTGACGATAGATTAACCAAGCTCCGTAATAACAAGAAAGAATAGATAAGTATGTTTTATAACTTTTTGGAAGTAAGACAGATTAAACTTCAAATTTATCAACTTTGACATGCTTAAATCCGACTTCCATTGCAGACTTTGAAGCCAAATCATGGTTCCCGTAATAACACTCTTCGCCATGAGAATCTGTTAACAAAATAAAGCCTCCCTGAACATGACGAAATTCAACAATCCACTGTCCTTCATCAGAATAGGGTTCAACAATGGCTTCAACTAACTGACGTTCCCTGAACAACACCTTTAACTCATCAATCGTCATCACAAACCTCGCTCATTCTTTGTCCGGTTAATCGTGGTTGATTGTGAATGCTGCACTGATCAAGTTTATACCAGTCGTTAACAAAATGTTAAATTCGATGAAATACTTCTCTGATTTGAGTCCAGAAATGTTGCAGGTGAGAATTACCACTTTCTTTGCGGCGGTACAAACGGATTTCCAGAGGAACATCCCAGTGGCTATCACCCGCTCTTATCAACCGGGACTGAGAATTACGGAGCAACTTCATTGGCAACCAGCCAACACCATAACCTTCACAGATCAATGCCTGTACACTGGCAGAATGCAGACTGGAAGTAATCACCTTCAACCGGGCAATGTCATGTTGACGTTTCAGATGATGTGTCAGTGCAAGATTCAGCGAGGCATGGTCATCATAAGCAATATAAGGCAAGGGGTCGGAGATACTCCCCGGCAGCCTGTACAGGGCACGCTGATCGCCAGAAACGACAGAACAAGGCACCAGCAGTTCTTCAGCAAGAGAAATGAACTCAAAATTCTCATCATCCAGCGCCTTCAGATATTCGATCGCAGGGTGCCAGTAACAGAGCAGTAAATCGGCTTCATTCGCAGTCATCGCATTGATGAAGTCGTTACCAACCCAGGCACTCGACCTCATATTGACATCCAGCTTCATCCCGATTTCCTGACAGAAAGGCTCGAAATCATCACGATAAAAACTCAAAAACAGCGCCTGACTGGTCACAAAGCGGATCTGAGACTGAGACTGCTCATGAATTTCAAGACAACGGATTTTCGTCTCACGCAACTGTCGGGTAATCGTTTCAGCACACAGCAGAAAGACTTCCCCTTCCGCAGTCAGTGAGAGCGGTAAGGTATTCCGATCCACAAGTGTTACTTTCATCTCTTCTTCGAGCAGCTTAATCCGCCGGCTGAAAGTCGGCTGAGTGACATTCTGCTCATCCGCTGCCCGCGAAAAATGCCGGGTCCGCGCTAAAGCGATAAAGTCTTCTAACCAACGAATCTCCATCAGCAACGCCCCTCCCTGACAGCATGACACGCAACTTCACTGCCATCCGGCTGAATTTGCACCACAGGAATCTCTTCATAACAGCGTTGATTCGCGATCGGGCACCGCTGGCAGAAAATACATCCCTCCGGAATATCAAAAGTCGTGGGCACTTCTCCTTTTAATAACGTCGGCTGAAGATGCAGGTTATCAAGGCGGGGAATCGAAGAGAGCAAAGCTTTGGTGTACGGATGTTTAGGGGCCGAAAATAAAGTGGCCCGATCCGCAATCTCACAGACACGCCCCAGATACATCACCACCACCCGCGTGGCAAAATGTTCAACAACAGCTAAATCATGCGTAATAAATAAATAAGTCAGTTGATGTGTTTGCTGTTTCTCCATCATCAGATTCAGCACCTGAGCCTGCACAGACACATCCAGTGCAGAAAGTGGTTCATCTGCAATAATCAGTTCCGGCTCAACGGATAAAGCACGGGCAAGAGAAATCCGCTGATGCTGCCCACCGGAAAATTCATGGGGATAACGATGTTGCGCGTCTGTGCTCAAACCAACAGAATCAAGCAAAGCACAAATTCTTTGATTTTGCGCTTCAGCGTTCAGGTCAGGCAGATGAATTGACAGCGCTTCCTGAAGCATTTGATATACGGTCATCTTCGGGTTTAAAGAGGCATAAGGATTTTGAAAAATCATCTGTATTTTTTTACGGAATTTCATCCGCTGATGATCATTGAGGTGATCAATCCGCTCGTCCCGATAGTAAATCTCACCAGCGGTCGCAGTCAGCAGTCCAATCACTGTACGGGCCAGTGTTGACTTACCACATCCCGACTCACCCACCACACATAAACGCTCACCGGCAAACAACGAAAAAGACACACCATTCAGCGCATGAACCAAAATATCCCGCGAGAATCCGGTTCTTTTTGCTTTCAATACTTCATTCCACCCCTGACGAAGCAGAAATACCTTTTCCAGCTGATTGATCCGGAGTAGCTCATCAGATGTCTGTGTCATGATCTACCTCACTCTCAGCGTTAAATGTCTGCATCTTTTCAATCACAAAACAAGCCGTTGCCGAGACCCCGGTATAAATAAACTCAGGCGTTAAATACCTGCACTGCGACAACGCATAAGGACAACGGGGATGAAAAGCACACCCTGATGGCCGGGCGGTCAGTGATGGCATATTTCCTTCAATCTGATTCAGTGGCTGACCGGGGAGTGCCATTTGAGGTAACGCATTGATCAAACCCTGAGTATAAGGGTGCTGCGGGTCATTAATAATGCCCAGTGTCGGGCCCTGTTCTACAATTTTCCCTGCGTACATCACTAATGTTCGCTCACAGATACGGGAAATCACACCAAAATCATGACTGATAAAAAGCAAAGCAACCTGATTCCGTTCACAAATTTCCTTAAGAATATGAAGAATCTCTGCCTGCAAAGTCACATCCAGCGCCGTTGTTGGTTCATCGGCAATGATCAGCTCCGGCTTTAACAACAACACAATGGCAATAATCACCCGCTGCCGAATACCACCAGATAACTGATGTGGATACTGATAGAAGCACTGTTCCGGCGTACGAATACGGACCTGCTGTAACGTCTCAATCGCCAGCTGGCGGGCCTGATGATACGAGACTTTACGATAGCTCTGAATCGCCTCAACCATCTGATCCCCAACCGTCAACACCGGGTTCAGTGACATCATCATGTCCTGAAAAATCATCGCAATCCGGTGTCCGCGAATTGTACGCCACTCCCGGCGGGACAATGACGTCAGTTCATGCCCGCGGAAACGAACAGAACCACCGGCAATGTACCCCTGGCCCGGCAATAAGTTAGTGATCGCATAACCCAGTATTGATTTTCCGGCACCCGACTCCCCCACCACAGCCACTCGTTCTCCTGGCTGAATGGAGAATGAAATATCCAAAAGCGCGGCCAAATCCTGATGATGTTGCTTAAACCGGACCGATAGGTTACTGACACTCAGCAAAGTCATCGATTAATATCTCCCGATCCGGGGATTCATGTGAATCCGGAACCAATCACCCAACAAATTCATCACAAAAATCAGTACAATCAGCGCGATACTGGGAAAAAACATATCCACCAGGAACCCGCAAACAAATAACTGACTCCGGAAGAAATCAGAGCGCCTAATGAGGGTTGTGTCGGTGGCATGCCTAACCCAAGAAATGACAACGCAGCCTCTGCAACAATGGCGTTAGCAATCTGGATGGTCAGAATCACCAATACAGAAGATAAACTATTGGGTAAAATATGCCGGAACATAATCCTGCTCTGACTGACCCCCAAAACTCTGGCCGCATCGACATACTCTTTTTCTTTTTCGGCTAATACACTGGCCCGGACCATCCGGGCAAAGACAGGCCATTCAGCAATACCAATGACCAGAATCAGCATCAGCATAGCCAGTTGCTGATACGCCGCACTGCCAAAAGCTGCCTGAAATAATGCCAGAACAATGATTGCAACCATAATGGTTGAAAATGACAGCTGAATATCCGCACACCGCATTAAAAAACTGTCCAGCCTCCCGCCGATATAACCAGCAATCAGTCCAATCGTAATGCCTGCGACCATCTGTATCAGCACAGCAGAAACACCGATCGTCAATGAAAGCCGGGTACCGTACAGAATCACAGTGATCAAATCCCGTCCCTGTGTATCTGTTCCCAGCCAGAAACGCGAGTCTCCGCTCACCCAATAGGGCGGGATTTCAGCATTGACCAGATCCATAAAATCATTGCCAGCGGTATCGTAAGGTGCCAGTAAAGGCGCCAGCAATGCAATCAGCGCATAAAAGATAAAAATCGCCAGCGCCAGCAACGTCAGCTTATCATTACGTAATGCTATCAGGAGATGCTGAAACCGTTTTTGACCTGAAGGATGAAAATCAATCATCATCAGACTCCATATCCCGGTATGCGAACTCTGGGATTCACCAAACCATAAATTAAATCAACAAGGGTATTGAGCAGAACAAAACCACATCCGACAACAATCAGATAAGCCGCGATTAACGGTGTATCAACCCGGGTAATCGCCTCCATAAATAACCGGCCCATGCCCGGCCACTGAAAAATAGTTTCCGTGACGATCGTATACGCAACCAATGTGCCCACCTGAATGCCACCAATCGTAATCACCGGCAACATCGTGTTTTTCAATGCATGAATGAAATAAATCCGGACAGAGGAAAGCCCTTTTGAGCGGGCAAAGCGGATGTAGTCACTGTGAAGTACATCGGTCATTTCTGCACAGATCAGCCGGATAAACATGGGAATTAAAACAAATGCAATCGACACCGCCGGTAAAATCAGGTGCTTCAACCCGTCAACCGTCATCATCCCCGACTGCCAGAATCCAAACAGTTCAACGGTATCACCCCGGCCAAAACTCGGGAGCCAGCGCAGTTCGACGGAAAGCAGCCAAACCAGCAGAATACCAAAAATGAAGATCGGAACAGATAAACCCAGCGTGCTGAAAAACATGATCGTCCGGGCAAAAAAATGACGGGGACGAATCGCAGCAATCACGCCCAGTGGGGTCGCGACCAAAGCGACCAGTATTAAAGCACAAACAGACAACTCAACGGTTGCCGGTAACTTACTGAAAATCACGTTCAGCGTCGGTTCTTTATAATAGTATGAAGTGCCGAGATCACCATGAATCGCTCTGGATAAAAAATGCTGGTATTGCACCAATAAAGGCTGATCCAACCCCAGTTCAGCTTTTAACTGCATCCGGGTTTCAAGACTGACATTTTGTCCCAGCATCTGCTGCACGGGGTCACCCAATTGCCCCTGAACAAGAAAGCTGACGAGCGTAATCGTTAATAAAACACCCGCGGCCTGAATCAGCCGTCTGAAAATAAATCTCAGCATTACTTTACTACACCACCTGATACCTGATTCGGTTGATCCTGAGCGTGAACCACTAAGTCTCCCAGATAAGGATAGTTCTGAACATTCAATACATCCTGAAGTTCAACACCTTTTCTGACAGCCCATAAAATTCGCTGCCAGTGCAGCGGCACCACAGGCACGTCTTTCGCCAGGATCTGCTCAATATTTTGCAGAATCAAAGTCCGCTTTTCGCGATCCATTTCTTTTCCTGCTGCCTGAATCTGCTTGTCCACCTCCGGATTACAATAGCCGGTGACATTATAAGTCCCTAACCCGGTACGACCGTTCCGGCAAGCCACCATAAATTCGTAGATATTATTTGAATCCAGTGTATCTGACTGCCAGCCTACCATCATGATGTCAGCAGTCTGCTGATCATAGAGCTGAAAATACTGCGCTTTGGGGAGTGTTTTCAGATCCACCTGAATATGAATTTGTCTGAGCATGGCAACGACAGCCTGCGCGACCTGCTCATCATTCATATAACGGTTGTTCGGTGCAATCATCGACAGACGAAAACCCTGCTCATACCCGGCCTGTTTCATAAGCTGCCTTGCTTTTTGCAAATCATACCCCGGGAGCAGCTCATCAACATGTCCGGCGAACTGTTCAGCGCTGAGTTGCCCGGCAGGCTGTCCGAGTCCCCGCAGAATTTTTTTCACAATCAATCGCTGATTAATCGCCAGATTAATGGCTTTCCGGACTCTGACGTCGCGCAATTCAGCCCGGTGCTGCTGATTCAGTTGCAACATAATAATCCGGGTACCCGGCAGGCTGATCAACTGAATTTCCGGTAGCCGGTTAACCCGCTGAACATCGACAGAGGCGACCGGTGTAATCACATCGGCATCCCCGGTTAAAAGAGCAGCTAAACGGGTTGAATCCGAAGTCACAGGCACAATCTCAATCCGCTGAACATTCCCCGGAGAGTCTTTATCCCAGTAATCAGGATTACGCACAAACACCATTTTTTCACCGCGGACTCTTTCCTGCAGCTTATAAGGCCCGGTACCAGATGCATGAACCGAAGCGAAAGAACGACCATACTTAATAATTTCGTCCTGCCCCTGGTAAAAGCGCTGATCAATCGTAAACACATAAGTCAGCACATGCAGAAGTAAGGGAGACGGGTGATATGTAAAGATATCAATCGTCAATGGATCAACAACGGACACATGACTGATATCGCGAAACAGTGCTTTAAAATCAGAAGATTGTTGTAACCGGTGAATCGTAAATGCCACATCATCTGCCCGGAAAGGGTTTCCGGTATGAAAAAATACGCCATGACGTAAAAACACACGTAATGTTGTCGCATTCATCCATTGCCAGCGGGTTGCCAGACGAGGTTCAAAGGAGCCATCCTGACGCCAGCGAACCAGCGGATCAAATACCATATGGGAGTATTGAAGTGCGCTTTCGGAAAGCTGTTCATGGGGATCAAGTGACACCAGTTCAGCATCCATTGCTATTTTCAGCTGAACCCCATCAGGGCCCGAACCGGTTATGGCTTGCCCGGCAATTCCAGACTCAGCAAAGAGAATACAAATGCAGACCGCCATCCAACGCCACATAGTTTTCACATCCTTGTTCAAACAGTTGATTCTGAAAAGGCTGACCTGATTGACTGAGAGTATGGATACAGGATCAGATCAGCATGGATTACAAATTCATCATAAGTGTTATGATTTGCCGCCGCTTTATCAAAAACAAAAAGTGCGGTCAACCTCTCTGAATCTGAACTTTAGAGACTGCACAGATAACATGGAATACTTTTGCCATCTGTGCAGAAAGATCAACTGAGCGTTACCCGGTTTTCTTCAACAGCGTGACAAGCTGTTAAGTGCGCCTCAGAATCTGAGCGCAATGTTGGTGTTTCCTGACGGCAACGATCATTTGCATACTGACACCTGCCGTGGAATGCACAACCCGATGGCGGATTCAGCGGAGAAGGTAGCTCTCCCTGCAGTTTAATCCGCTGACGGCGTTTATCCGGTGACAGTTGTGGTGTACTGGAAAGCAGCGCCTGCGTATAAGGATGGCGCGGATTTTCAAACAGTTGCTGACATGTGCCCTGCTCCACCACTTTACCGAGATACATCACCATCACATCATCGGCAATATGTTCAACCACGGATAAGTCATGAGAGATGAACACATAGCTCAGGCCAAACTCTTGTTGCAGATCCATCATCAGATTCAGCACCTGCGCCTGTACCGACACATCCAGCGCCGAAACCGGCTCATCAGCGACAATGATCTGCGGGTCCAGCATCAACCCACGGGCAATAGCAATCCGCTGGCGCTGACCACCGGAAAACATATGCGGATAACGGTCATAATGTTCCCGTTTCAGCCCGACCTTTTCCATCATTTCGAGCGCTTTTTCTTTGCGTGCTTCTTTGCTCATCTGCGTATTGATGACCAGCGGCTCTTCTAAAATTGCTCCGATTTTTTTACGTGGGTTCAGCGACCCATACGGATTCTGGAAAATAATCTGTATTTTCTGGCGCAGCGCTTTGTGTCCGGATTTCGATAACGTCAACAACTCCTCACCATTGAAGGATAAACTGCCTTCCGTTGGAGTTTCAATCATCGCCAGCATCCGGCCTAAAGTGGATTTCCCGCACCCGGACTCCCCGACAACCGCCAGAGTTTTTCCGTGGCCCAGCTCAAAACTAATCCCATCGACGGCTTTCACAACCGCCTCAGGTTTCAGCATCCCCTGCTTGACGTGGTAATGTTGCTTCAGATTCGCGGCTTTTAAAATCACAGAATTCTGACTCATGCTGCTGGCCTCCCTTCTGAGTTAAGCGGCGTATGACATTTCACCTGGAGCTCAACCGGCCCCTGAGTTTGCGGCTCTTCCTGACGACAACGCTCTGTCGCATACGGACAACGCGGGCTCAGCAGGCAACCTTGTGGCCGGTCATACTGACCGGGAACCACGCCGGGTAAGGCATCCAGCCGGGCTTTTCCTGAAGCAGACTCGGGCAGCGATGCCAGCAAAGCCTGTGTATACGGATGTTTCGGAGCAGCAAAGACCTCAGCAGCCGGGCCGGATTCCACAATCTGACCGGCATACATAACAATCACCCGGTGAGCGACTTCTGCCACCAGCGCCAGATCATGGGTGATCAGCACCAGTCCCATCTGCTTTTCCCGCTGTAATTCCACCAGCAGATCGATAATCTGCGCCTGAATCGTCACATCCAGCGCTGTGGTTGGCTCATCGGCAATCAGCAAGCGCGGATTGCAGGCAATCGCCATCGCGATCATCACCCGTTGGCTCATCCCGCCAGATAACTGATGCGGATAAGCCTTCAAACGGGATTCCGGTGCCGGAATGCCCACCAGTGTCAGCAACTCAACCGCCCGCTCACGCAAAGCTTTTTTACTGCCGCCCTGATGTGTTTTCAGTGCTTCCATGATCTGATAGCCGACCGTAAAGCAAGGGTTCAGGCTGGTCATCGGGTCCTGGAAAATCATCGCAATGTCATCGCCGGTCAATTGACGACGACGCTTCTCGGGCATCGATAACAGATCCTGACCATCAAAAGTCAGCTGCTCTGCCAAGACTTTGCCCGGATAATCAATCAATCCCATGACCGATAAAGAGCTGACACTTTTACCTGAGCCGGATTCACCGACAATCCCCAGCACTTCGCCTTCTTCAACCTGATAACTGATATTGTCAACCGCCCGGAAATGCCCGAACGAGACGGAAAGGTTTTCTAATTTCAATAATGCCATGATGCCTCCCTACTGCTTCAACTTAGGATCAAGTGCATCACGCAAACCATCACCCATCAGGTTAAATGCCAGAACCGTGATTAAAATCATCAGTCCCGGGAAGGTCACGACCCACCACGCACGTTGGACAAACTGAAGTGCATCCGCCAGCATGCTGCCCCATTCCGGTGTTGGCGGCTGTGCGCCTAACCCGAGAAAGCCCAGCGCAGCCATATCCAGAATCGCAGAAGAGAAACCCAGTGTGGCCTGAACAATCAGTGGTGCCAGACAGTTCGGCAAAATACAAACGAACATTAAGCGCATTGCACTGGCACCCAGCACCCGTGAAGATGTCACATAATCCCGCGACATTTCAGCCAGCGTTGCAGCCCTTGTCAGACGGACATAATGCGGCAGGGAAACCACCGAAATAGCCAGCGCGGCATTGACAATACTCGGACCGAGCACCGCAACAATCGCAATCGCCAGCAACAAACTTGGCATTGCCAGCATGATATCGACGATCCGCATAATCGCGGTATCAACTATCCCTTTGAAGTAACCGGCGACTAATCCCATCAAAATACCGATCATCAAAGATGCGGTGACTGCGACAACACCGACAGAAATCGACAGCCGGGTGCCATGAATCAAGCGGGATAAAATATCCCGGCCCACATCATCGGTGCCTAAAACATAAGACCAGTTGCCACCATCGAGCCATGCGGGTGGCAGCAATAAAGCGTCACGCATCTGTGCTGACGGGGAATGTGGTGCCACCACATCAGCAAAAATAGCCAGCAGACAAATGAAGACAATAAAACAGAACCCGGCCAAAGCGCCGCGGTTACTGCTGAAATAGAACCAGAACTCCTGCAATGGCGTTTTTGGTGCCGGTGCAGAGCCGTTCACCTGAGTTGAATCAGTACTCATCACCTTCTCCTTAACGACTATGCCGGATACGTGGATTCACAATGCCGTAGGCAATGTCCACCAGCAAATTCACAATAATGATCATGGTCGCCACAATCAAAATGCCGCCCTGAACCACCGGATAATCCCGGCGGCTAATCGACTCAATCAGCCATTTACCAATGCCCGGCCAGGCAAAAACGGTCTCCGTCAAAATCGCGCCGGACAGCAAAATACCCACTTGCAAACCAATCACGGTAATCACCGGAATCAGCGCATTACGCAACGCATGAATCACGATAACGCGCCACGGCGCAATCCCTTTGGAGCGGGCAGTACGGATATAATCTTCGCTGAGGACTTCTAACATCGAGGAACGGGTCATCCGGGCAATCACTGCCATCGGAATCGTGCCGAGCACAATACTGGGTAACACAAGGTGAGACACCGCCGAAGTAAACGCGCCTTCTTCGCCGGAGAGGAATGAATCAATCAGCATAAATCCGGTGACGTCATCGATCCAGTAACTGACATCAATACGCCCGGAAACCGGCGTCCACCCCAGCGTGACGGAGAACACCAGCATGAGTAACAATGCCCACCAGAAGATCGGCATCGAATATCCCGTCAATGAGATGGTCATGACGGAATGGTCAAAAATCGTGCCCCGCTTCACGGCGGCAAATATGCCGGCGGGCAACCCGACTAAAATAGCAAAAATTGCGGCACAAAAGGCCAGCTCAACCGTGGCCGGAAATAAATTCAAAAACTCTCGCAGCACCGGTTCTTTGGTAACCAGTGAATGCCCTAAATCACCGTGCACGATCCCTTCCACATAGCGGAAGTACTGAACATATAAAGGTTGGTCAAAACCAAACTGAGCACTCAGTTCTGCATGACGCTCAGCAGAGACCCCCCGTTCTCCGGCCATCACCTCAATCGGATCGCCCGGAATCATGCGGATAAGCGTAAACGTCAGCAGGGTGATCCCGATAAAGGTTGGCACGACCAGACCCAACCGACGAAAAATAAACTGGAACATAAAAAGACAAGCTCTCTGATAATCATAATCATGAGCGACAGTACTCTGCCGTCGCTCTGCACACTGGCTTCTGCTTCCTGAAACCAGTGTGCTGTTTCATGTCAAACGAGGAAGAAATTATTTTTCCAGGCTGACCTGATAGAAGTAATGACCACCAAGCGGATCAATCTTGTAGTTTTTCACTTCTTTGCGGATTGGCTCATAAACCACAGAGTGCGCCACTGTAATCCACGGTGCCTGCTCTTTAAACAGCACTTGCGCCTGCTTGTACAATTTCGTCCGCTCTGCTTTATCAGAGGCACGTCTTGCCTTGATCAAAATGTCGTCAAAGTCTTTGTTACACCACTGAGAACGGTTTGAACCACCGACCGCATCACAGCTCAGCAATACATACAGGAAGTTATCCGGATCACCGTTATCACCGGTCCAGCCCATCAGGAAGGTATCGTGTTCACCTTTCTTGGTCCGGGCCAGATATTCACCCCATTCGTAAGATACGATCTTCGCGTCAACGCCGACTTTCTTCCAGTCTTCCTGAATAACCTCAGCCATCCGGCGGGCATTCGGGTTATAAGGACGAGAGACCGGCATCGCCCAGATATTGGTTTTAAAGCCGTTCGGATAGCCGGCTTCTTTCAGCAACTGTTTGGCTTTCACCGGATCATACGGATAATCCACCACATCATTGTTGTAAGACCACATCGTTGGCGGGATTGGGTTTTTCGCAATTTTACCTGCGCCCTGGAAGACCGCATCGATAATCGCTTTTTTGTTGGTTGCAAGGCTCAGCGCCTGACGAACGCGGTAATCCGTGAACGGTTTTTTCTGGGTATTGAAACCAAGATAACCGACATTCAACCCTTCCTGAGAAAGTACTTTGATGTTTTTATCTTGCTTCATCTGATCCAGATCAGCCGGATTTGGATACGGGATCATGTCACATTCACCCGCTTTCAGCTTGGCATAACGGACTGAAGCATCCGGTGTAATGGAGAAAACCAGACGATCAAGCTTTGATTTACCACGCCAGTAATCTTTAAACGCCACATAACGAATCAGAGAATCTTTCTGATACTGAACCTTAGTGAATGGACCTGTGCCTACCGGGTTAATATCCAGCTGTTCAGGTGTGCCTTTCTTCATCAGAACATCAGCCTGCTCGGCTGAGAAGATCGACGCGAAATCCATCCCCAAATCCGCAAGAAACGGCGCTTCAGGATGGTTCAGGACAAACTTCACCGTGTAGTCATCGACTTTCACGATATCTTTAATCAGAGAGTCCATCCCCATGCCAGTGAAGTATTCATAAGAACCGCCGGAGACTTTGTGATAAGGATGGTTTTTATCCCACTGACGTTTGAATGAGAAAATCACATCGTCCGCATTAAAATCACGGGTTGGTTTGAAGGTTTTATTGGACTGAAATTTCACGCCTTTACGCAGATGGAAGGTATATTCTGTGCCATCTTTGGAAATGTCATAGCTTTCCGCCAGACCCGGTTCCAGTTCTGTCGTTCCCAGCTTAAACTCAACCAAGCGGTTGAACATCGCTTTTGAAGAGGCATCAAATGTGGTGCCGGACGTATAAAACGTCGGGTTAAACCCTTCAGGGCTTCCTTCAGAACAATAAACAAATGTGGTCGCGGCCTGTGCCGAAGACAATGCACCCATCGCCATTAATGCGAGTGAAAGTGACGTTAACCTTTTCTTCATGGTAACTCTCCATTCAGATTCGTTGTGTTTGCAGTATGGTTTTATTATGTTTGCCAGCTCTGTGTGGATAGACACAGTCATGAAAAAAGGGACGGGGTTTTCCGGCGGGAAAAGGCAGAAATATCCTGAAAACGTCTGTCTACTCATCCATGAGCATAGCGAATTAAAGTCAACTCAAAGCTGAGTTTCCTGAATAAAAGCGTATCGGAGAGAACAAAAATAACCAATCGAAATAACGATATGCCTTATACACATATTCAATAACTAACAAAAATCACATTTATTTCAGAGAGTTATATAAGAGGGAGGCGTTTAAAAAAAAGACAGGTCTGAAAATACCTGAGTCATATTCCGGGTGAATGACATCCGTATCATCACCTTACATCGGGTATATTTCAGCTGAATGAAACCGCATCACCGGCTTTGGCGCGATTCATTCTTTTTCATCATGACTATGACTTCTTTTTCACAAAGTAATACACGATCGCAATCACGATCAAAACCGGCAGCCACTTGAACAACATTCCCAGTACGCCAAAGAACAACATGAGCACGATACTCAGTCCGATGGCGACACCAATAGAAACAATCGTCACCCCCATCACAGCCAGTGTTCCGACAAAAACCAGCAACATTAATAACTCATACATGGTGCATTTACTCCTTCAATCATCCAACAGGAAACAAACTCAGCTTTGGTCAGAAAGGGCTGTCGGATATTCCGGTTCAACCGGATTGATTCACGTTAATGCTGCATCATTGCAGAAAACAGGCCAAAACCATGGTAAATTTAAGCGCCTGTTTTTAATAGATAAAAATAATAAATCGTGCGCATTGTGAAATGACATGATACACAGAATGGTCAATTTCACTGAATCTTAGTCAATTTCACACGTCTAATTCGGCAGGAATTTTCTTCAGGGCCGTTTGCAATACTTCAATCCCTGCGCCGGGTTTATGCGCATTTTCACTGATATACCGCCGCCACTGTCGTGCCCCCGGCATGTTCTGGAACAGGCCGATCATATGGCGGGAAATATGCCCCAGATACGCACCGTTCGCTAATTGCGCTTCAATATAAGGATACATGGCTTCAACCACTTCCGAGCGCTTCTTCACTGGTGTCTCCAGCCCGAAGATCTGTTGATCCACTTCCGCCAGCAGATAAGGATTCTGATACGCTTCGCGGCCCACCATCACACCATCGAGGTGCTCTAAATGATTTTTGACATCTGCCAGAGTTTTGACACCACCATTGACCGCAATATTCAGATGGGGAAAATCCTGCTTAATCTGATACGCCCGCGGGTAATCCAGCGGCGGAATTTCGCGGTTTTCCTTCGGGCTTAAACCACTCAGCCAAGCTTTCCGCGCATGAATAGTAAACTGCTCACAACCGCCCTGTTCAGAAACGATGGTAACAAAGTCAGTTAAGAATTCGTACGAATCCTGTTCATCAATCCCAATGCGGGTTTTCACCGTCACAGGAATATCGACCACCGCCTTCATTGCTGCAACGCATTCAGCAACCAGTTGTGGCTCCGCCATCAGGCAAGCGCCAAAGCGGCCATTCTGCACCCGATCAGACGGACAACCGACATTCAGGTTCACCTCATCGTATCCCCGCTCCTGCGCCAGCTTCGCACACACCGCCAGATCCTGCGGATTCGAGCCGCCAAGCTGCAACGCCACCGGATGTTCTTCCTCGTTATACTTCAGAAAATCCCCCCGGCCATGAATAATCGCGCCGGTTGTGATCATTTCGGTATACAGCAATGTTTGGGAAGAAAGCAGACGATGGAAATAGCGACAGTGTCGATCAGTCCAGTCCAACATCGGGGCAACAGAAAAGCGGCTTGCTGAGAACATATTTGATATACCTGTATATTTTTCAACACCTTAGCAAATATTTCACTATGGCAGTATCAGAGCAGTGGTCTTTATTTGAACGCGGATTATACATATCTGGTGAGGGTGGGACAAATAGGAGATTCAGGGTAAGAAACCGGAAAGATCCACGCACGAAACAAGGCAATCATATGATTGTACCTTTGCTGGGTGGCGCGTTTGATATCGTGATGAAACAGCCAAAAGAGAGTGATTTAATCTTTCCCCACAATCCACGTAGTGTCAGACTTTCAGCGGGTCAGAAACAAATAAGGGATTATTGATAAATATGACGCAACTAAGGAAGCAGTAAAGCACTGCCTAAACGCCGTTAGCAATGAACGCCTATCCATGGGATAAAATCACAAAAGAATATATTCATATGCTTTAGGATTTAAGCCTCAAACGTCTCATAACAAAACTACTCACATCCTCTGCCCAGACCAAACCACCTCACTAATAATCTCAAAATCATTACTCATGATCTCATCTTTGGTCAGTTCCCATTTTTCATAAGTGCTGTTGTCACTGACCGCGCTTAACCCATTCTTTGAAAACTGTAGCCGTTTCACCATTAGCTGACCGTCGAAGCGGAAAGCATAAATCCCCGTAAACCGGGGATTTTATACAGACTGTTCAGTCTTAATCTTTAAAGCATGGTAAGCCCTGAGAAAGCCGCCACTCCTTCACGATTTCAACAATCCGCTCTGGCGTCGCATCTGCCGGATCATCCGGATAGTAAATTAAATCTGAGCCATCAGGATGTTCTGTGATTTCTTCAAAATGCTCAATCAGTAAGTCGAGTTCTTCTTCTGTATTTGTATCCGCTTTACATATTTTTCTCAGAAGATCGGTAAACTCAGATTGTGTATATTTTTCTAGTGTTTGTTTTTTAAAACTCATTTATTACCCTTATGAATATCTATATGTCTTTGAGGGGTTAATACTCGCAAGTTATCTACATCATAAACTTTGCCGCCATGTTGAATCTCTTCTACATGATGAATTTCAAACGACTGTCTTTTTCCTACAGAATCCTTTTTTCTGGCTCTCGGAGCATATCCTTTACTCATTCGGTCTATATTGTTTCCAATGAATTGTGTTTTGAGTTGTCTATCTTCCGAAACGGCCAGCCAGAACGCCTTTCTGAACTTATCAAAGCTACTGAACCGTTGTCCTCTGAGCTTATCCGCAATCTGTGACGGAACCGGCGAACCCAGTTCTTCACCGGCTTTTTCCAGCCAGATCCCCGTCATATCTTCACCCTGACCAGTCACAACGCCGGGTTCATCTCTGGCACTGCCTTTAAAGACCACATACAGCGGTGGTAGCCCGGTATCTGCCGGAAAAACCAGAATATAATCTTTCAAATCCGCATCAGCAACCGGGGTGATATAAGTCTTCTCAAACTCTTTACCCTGATCCGCCTGTGGATGTATCCAGATATCATGTGACTCAAGTTCCGGGATCGGGTTCACCAGAATCGGTTGACCACCAAAATCACCCGAAAGCGGCACCCACTCAATCGTGAGCCCTTCTTCCAGTGTGACTTCAAACTTATCGCCGTTTTGTGTCACCGTGCGTTTGGGAATACTGTCACCGTCAACATGATAGCCATATAACTGGCCGGAAGCATCAAAGCCCAGACGGATATTTGTTTTCACCATGTCCTGTTGCCGGATCTCGTCTTCTGTATAAAGTGTCCCATCTCCCATTTTGGTGGGTGCCAGCGCTGCAAGTATGCCTGCCCGGCCAAGCACTTTCATCATCATACCCGGCAGTTCTGCCAGTGCCTGACCTGCAACTCTGGAGAGCACCTGTTCCCCGGTGCGTTCTATCGCCAGTGCGTATGCAGCATACAGCCCGATACCGGACAGGGATTCCCGCTGCATGCCAACCTCACAGGTTCCGTCCGGCACCGTCACCGAACGGGCAAAGCGCTGCGGTACAGTTTTTTTTTCCTCTTCTGTTTCCGGTTTTTCCGGCAGGACGCTTTTCTGCCAGCTCTGCTGTGCTTTTGCCGCCTGTCGTTCCGCCGTTTTTTCTGCCTGAACCATCTCCTTTATCTGCTCTGCATAGCGCTCCGCTGTGCTTAGTGGCGGTGCCATGGCTGCAAGGCTGTTCGCATCAGTCCAGCCATCATAAGCCAGTGTGCCACACGGAAAATGTTCCCACTGTACCCCTTTGTACCGGAAAGTGATCATCTCATGCATATCTTCGCCGGGACTGTGTACTGCATGTGGTGACATGTCTGTCACTTCACAAATGACAGCTTTCTGAAATGCCACCGAATAAAACCGCTCGTAATGACCGCGATCATTCGTCCGGTAAAAATCAATGCTACCCTCAAGATATTCCTTCCTGGCAAACGCTGTCGCCAACAGTGGTGATGCTTTGTCTTTGGGCTTGGTGATCTGAATGCCATCGTGATGCACTCCGTGTTGATTCGGCAGTTTAGACAGAGAATAGTGACAGGCCAGCACCGTGATTTGATCGGTATGCGTTTCCTGATATCGGTTGCCCATCGAGTCTTTGGTATTACAGCCACCAGAAATCAGCCCCTGCTTTGCCCCCTTCAGGGTCAGCCAGGCCACATGTGCCATGTATATGTTCTCCTTTATTGATTATTCATACACACTTTATAAAACAGAGCGCATCCCGCCTGATAAAAGCCCGTGACGGGCTAACCCGTTGAATCACTGAGTGACGGGAAATAAATACGCCGGAGGGAGGAAGGGACGGAATTAATCCGTATCAGAAGACTTACTGAGGTACTCACTGGTTGTAAAGTGTAAAGCCATCATGGCATGATGCCGGACTTTCCTTTGACGGTTTGTGGTGCCAGGCCAAAGTATTTCTGACTGATTTGAAACAATAGCACAACGGCTGATTCATACTCTGCAATCAGAAAAATATGATTCGAATTAGCAAGAAAGCCAATCAACCATGCTTGAAAAACAAACCATTCAATAAAATCAGACAATTCCCCGCCACAACATCTCATCATACAAATAAAATGAAACAAAGTGTATAAATAAATTCATATGAGACTAAAAATAATCTCTTACCAGCAATTTAGGTCACGGGTGAGTTCTATGATTAAAGCTGTAAGTTTTCCGGGTATGCACCTACCCGTTTCCAATCACGATTTTCGCGCATGGCAGGACAAACACAACAGCGGCGGTGATTTTCTGGTGTTTTCTGATATTTTATGGATGCCACCTCAGCCCGGAAAAGAGATTATCCAGTTATGACTATCTTCAAACGACTGATAAAAACAATTGGTGGATTATTACTGCTGACTTTTATTTCGTGGTGGCTGGTTTTGTCGCCCGTGTCTTTTCCGTCTGAAAATGACGCATATTATATCTATAGCAAAGATAAAAAATGGAAAGTTGGCGTTTACTGGGTATCACCAACTTCTCCGGCAGGCTTGTACCAGTTTCTTATGAATAAGCGTTACATTGTACTTTACGATGCGAACGGACATTACATCGGGCAAAGTACACCTTTCTGCTTTATGACATTTGATGAGTCTAATATCTTATTTCCTTCGATCACTGATGATCATAACCTATGGTTTATTCCGGAAACCTGTGACTATACAATACAAGTCAGAAAGCCAGCATGGTGGAGTCAGATCATCCATCAAACCAATCGCATTTTTCATGTAAAACCACCAAAAGGTTTGGAGCTTCATGAATATGGTCAGATAACGACAAAAGCCAGAAAGAGGTTTCCAATCCACACGCTCGCCGTATAATCACACAGTTTAATAAAGCTAAAAGCCAAAGGAAGAACGATGATCACACTCCATCACTTAAACCAATCCCGTTCCAAACGTATTATCTGGTTATTAGAAGAACTGGGCGTCGACTACAACATTCAGGCCTATCAACGTGATACAAAAACTCATCTGGCGCCACCGGAGCTGAAGGCAATTCACCCTCTGGGAAAATCCCCGGTCATAGAAGAAGATGGCGATGTTCTGGCTGAGTCTGGTGCCATTACCGAAACATTGATTGAGCGGTTTGCGCCCGACAAATTAGCACCGCCGCGTGATTCACAAGACTACGCAACGTATCGCCACTGGCTGCACTTTGCAGAAAGCTCAGCCATGGTGCCAACGTTGCTGACGATTTTCCTGTCTATGGAACCCAATGAAACACAGTTTCTGTCAGGTTATGCTGCAACAGAGATGGAAAAAGTCATGGGATATCTGAATCAGGTCCTCGATGGCAAGACCTATTTAGTCGGCGACAAGCTTACCGGTGCCGATATCATGATGTCATTTATTCCTGAACTGCTGGCAAATCTTGGTGAATTGTCCAAATATCCAAACCTGGCCCGATATCACCAGCACCTCTCATCTTTGCCGGGAAATCAGAAGGCCGCCGCCTTAGAAGCGGAGTATGACGCGTGAACGTGAAGCAAATCAAACCATAAGCAGCTGAATTGGTTCGATATTTATATCAAAATAAAAAAGCCTGCACACAGCGGGCTTTTGCATCCATCCTGCAGATAAACACCAGTCAAAGTTTTTACTGCTGACAATATTACAGCGACGGTTTATTTCACAGGCATCTTGTAAATCCGGGTCGCATCACCGTTCAAGTCATACCCGTCTTCAATTCTGGTCCAGCCAAATTTCTCGTACAAACCATCATGATCCGTCACGAGATACATTGTCTGATAATCAGAGCCTGCCAGCTCTTTTTTCGCATGTTCAAAATACAAATTCATCAGTCGCTTTCCCCTGTACGCCGGATCAACATACACACTACACACCCAGGGCGTCAAATCATGACGACTGACAAAATCGTTGATAATCAGTCCGAAGCAACCAATAATTTTTTCCCGATCCAGCATCACGTAAAACTGAGGAATTCCCCCAGGAGCTTGTGGGGAGTGGCTGATTGCATCGTAATAAAAAGCATAGTTCCGTTCAGAGCCCCATTGACGGTGAATATATCTCACCGCTTCTTCCAGTCCACCGTCATAGTCTCTGCAATTCACAATCTGGTACATCTTTACTCCTTTTCCGTATGCAGTTTTTAGCTAAAAGAATGTGCTCAACTCATAAAGAGACGGGCAACAACAACGACACCGCCAATGCCGCCAATCACTCCGGCAGCCAGCGTACTCACTACCACAATCACAGTTTTATCGTAAAGAGGATCTGTAGCCGGCCGACGTATGATATTCACGACCAACAGACTGATGAGCAATCCGGCCACACCACACACCGCAGCCATAATGATGCCCGCAATACCAATCGCCATTCCCACAATCATGCCCCTTGTTTATATTCAATGCATTGATTCAGGTTGGGCATACTAAACGCTCAAGAAGTGAAAGACAAAGAAAACTGAATTGAATGAAATCCGTAAGATCTATTCTTAAAACAACGGAAGAAGAAACCAGCCTCACTACAAAAATCAGCAAAACCGGAGGATTGTAATCAGGCAAAGGGATCCCCTCCTGAGAGACATCCGGATATGGTAAGCTCAGGGACTATACCAAAATGATCTCAAAGCAGCTTTTTCGCCGTATGCACATCAATCATCAGGATATCGATATATCCACCGGTCAGTGCGCCTTTGATTGCAGCCAGTTTATCCATCCCGCCCGCTAATGCGACCACTCTCGGACACGCTTTGATTAAATTCAGATCCATCCCAATCACCGGATCTTCACTTTCATCCAGCACAGGCTGGCCGTTTTCATCATAATAGTGCAGGCAAATATCACCCACTGCGCCACGTTTTGCCAGTTCTTCCAGCATCTCTTCATTGTAATAATTCCCTGAAGAAATCAGCAGGTTGGAGGGCTCAAGCATACCAATTCCCACCAGCGCAAAATCAACCTGCTCAAACATACCAACCACCAGATCGACTTCCTCGGTGTTCAGCAGCATGTTCTTATATTTCACGGTTCGCTCAATACTCTGGGAAGGTAACAGGTGATGCGGGCAATTCAGAAAATGCGCCAGAGAATGCGTCAGCATCGATGCCTGAGCATTGCCGTTCACACCGACCCCGCCCAGCAGCTGAACCACACCTTTCGCTTTGATATTCAGCGGATGAAGCTGCTCAACCATCGCCCGAATCGTGGTACTCCAAGCCGACACACCGACCAGAGAATCAGCCGGCAGCGAGGTTTGCATATAATGCGCAGCCGCAGAACCAATCGCCCGCTTAATGCTGTCATCATCCGCGTTTTCCGGCACATCAACCACAATGGCCTGAGCCAGATTATATTTTCGCTGTAATTCAGCTTCAATATTCAGAAATACATTCGGGGGCTGAACGACACTAATTTTCACGATCCCTTCTTTGACACAGCGGGAAATGGCTCTTGAAACAAACGACTGTGACAGATCCAGTTGTCTGGCTATATCAGATTGCTTTTTATTTTCGTCGTAGTACAACGTGGCTATCTTCACCAGTAATCGCTGTTCATCTCTTTTTAACATGCAAAAATCTCTGCCTTAATTTGCCCTAAACAATGAATCCGAACGCCCGACATTATATACCCAAATGATCTCAAGATGCATGTTCACAAATGATGACATTGACAAAAACTGACCAGCTTACGAACTGAACCGGCCAGCTTTTTCAATCAATTATTGATGTTGATAACACGCGACGCCAAGATATTTGGTAAACGCTTCGTACAGTACATCCCCGACCGAAGAGTGATTCATCGCAACATGATGCTCAAAGCCGTTATTGCAAATATAAGCCAGCAACGACTCTAACTCATTGACCTGCACAACCGCACGACACCCAACCGTATCCAGTGCGTCATCCACAAACCGGCCTTCTCCGACATAAGACTTCACCACACCCTCAAACTCATCCGTGGATAAACGGAAATAAGTCAAAGGTCCGGATTTCATCCGCCCGTTAATCGCACCGCAGGTATTTTCACATCCCACCGTTGTGCCGATAATATCCGCCGTACTCATAAACGGATTATCCAGCTCCGATGTTGCAAAGTTACCGCAGTGGAACAGCACGCACTTATCGCGGGATTCACCAAAGTTGTTATTCCAGTCCGCAATCGAAGCCGGTTGCTGAGAAGCCATCGACAACGCATACATAGATAACGCCCCCATCACGTCCACTTCACAGGCGCTCGGAATTAACTGCCCGGACATCACACTCATGATCGAACAGACATTCACGCCCAACGTTTGCTGCAACGATGTCCAGCACTGAATCGCCGTTGTCTGGATATCATTTTCAGAAATCCACTGGCTGATCACGACAAACAGCTTGGCCATCATCAACAATTTATCTTCAGCAATCTGCTGCGTGTCGGCATTATTTTTCAGTAATGCCAGTTTTTCATCAATCCGGATATCATCGTCTTTGATGTTATCTACGCTGGCAAAAATTTCTGACAAGTCGATGGTTTCAACCGTAACGCCCAATCGCTCCAGCATTTTTTCGCTGTAACGAACCGTATTAAAGCTGGCCGGTCTGGCACCGATTGCACCCACCCGGCAACCCCGCATTTTATTCACTACCCGGCACACCCGTTCAAACTGCGCCAAATCCTGTTTGAAGATATCACTGTTCACTTCGCACACATGTTGCGTTGTCAGTGAATAGGGAATGCCGTACTGACGCAGGTTATTACACAGCGAAATTTTGCCACAGAAACTATCCCGCCGGGTTGCCAGCCCCATTTTATCCAGCGAGTCAGACTCCGCCTGAACCAGCACAGGGACATCCAGCCCTGACAGACGAATCGCATTCGCAATGGCCTTCTCATCACCAAAGTTCGGCAGGCATACTAAAATGCCCTGAATTTCATCTTTATGTTGTTTGAGCAACTCAGCTGCGACTTTGGCATCCTGATAGGTTTCCACGCCACCATACTGAGTTTGTGTCTCAGACAGCATGACAGCTTTGATGCCCATCTGTTCAAAAACCGTCAGCACATCTTTCCTTGCATCATCAACCAGATAGCTGGGAAAAAAGTTACGGTTACCGAAAAGAACGCCCAGGGTAATTTGCTCCAGTGTATTATTCATCATCAAGACCTCTTCGATTCATTGGATAAAGGGCTCGCTTGAAAGCGGGCGCGCTGAATGGCTTGTTGCCATTGCTTATAATGTTGGTGGATCTGTTCAGCATCAGGATTTGGTATCACGACTTCACTGGCAGGCAGTAATGCAGTCAGAGACTGATGATCCGGCCACCAGTTCAACGCACGGCCGGCAAGAAATGCAGCGCCCAGTGCAGAGACTTCGGCAATATCCCGTTTGATGATCCTTTTTTGTAATAAATCTGCCTGAAACTGCATCAGTTGCTGATTCTTCGTCGGGCCGCCATCGACAGACAACTCACTCAGTGTCATCTCTGCCGATTGCTCCATGGCAAACAGTAAATCAGCGACCTGATAGGCAACCGACTCAAACGCAGCTCTTGCGATATGTGCCGGTGTTGCAGCATCGGTTAAACCTGTAATCAATCCGCGGGCATTCGCATCCCAGTGAGGTGCCCCCAGTCCGGCCAGTGCCGGTACAAAAAACACTTCGCGGCTGTCTTTTACAGACCAGGCCATCTCGCTGAGTTGATCAATTTCTGTAATCCCCAGCATTCTGGAAATGAATTGAATCGCGGACCCGGTATGGGTGATATTGCCTTCCATTGCCAGACCAGGCTTTCCATCGTCCCATGCGACCGTTGTGCTCACGCCCAAATCCTGTTTTGGTGGCGTTTCAATACGCACCATGAGTGAGCTGCCTGTACCATAGGTCGCTTTCACCACGCCGGGATTAAACCCGCCCTGTCCGTACAAAGCCGCATGGGAATCACCAATCTGAGACAACACAGGAATGCCGTCTGGCAACACAGACAAGCCGCTGGTCTGGCCGCGCAGTCCACAGGAAGGTAAAACGTCAGGTAAGCATTGCCGGGGAATTTGATACAGATCGAGGAGCTGAGAATCCCAGGCGAAAGTATGAATATTAAACAACTGATACCGGGAAGCATTCGACGCATCCGTGACGAATTGCTGACCGCCCGTCAGTTTCCAGACCAGCCAGCTATCCACCGTTCCGGCACAAAGCTCGCCCTTCACCGCTCTTTCTGTCCCCTGTTCCAGCGTATCAAGTAACCAGCGAATCTTCGTAGCCGGGAACAGCGGGTCAATCACCGAGCCGGTGAACGCTTTCACCTGCTCTGCTTCCGGCTTCTGCGCGATCTGTCTGCAAATCTCTTCAGAGCGACGACACTGCCAGCTCACCAGCGGCGTCAGGGCTTTCCCCGTGCTGCGCTCCCAAATCAATACCGATTCACGCTGATTACTGATCGCAATGCCTGATGGCACATCACCCGCTAAAGGCTGTAAACATGCACTGATGGCGCTGACCGTTGCCTGCCATATCTGTTCAGGATCCTGCTCAGCCCAGCCCGGATGAGGATACACCAGCTCAACCGGCTGACTGCCTTTGCTCAGCACCTGCCCGCTCTGGCTGACAGCAATCGCTTTTGCGTTTGTGGTTCCCTCGTCAATTGCCAGGATAAAAGGCTGAGCCATACTACTTCTCCCTCAACAGATTCAGTGCTGTATCAACAACACTTCCTGCATCAATGCCGTGATAAGCTCTCATTGACTGACGGTCGCCAGCCAGCGCATAAGCGCCGTCGTGAATACCCAGCCTTTTCAGCCGGGTGCCGGTATCAAACTCGGCAATCACTTCTGCCACCATCGCGCCGACACCGCCGTTCACATTGTGTTCTTCCACGGTAACCGCGAAGCGGATACCGGTGAGTTGCCTTGCCAGCTCATCCGTGTCACAGGGACGAATTGACGAAAGACAAATCGCTTTGGCCGACACGCCGGAGGCATTCAGCGTCGCGGCGGCTTCTGCCACTTCATGCATCACCGATCCCATGCCAATCAGGGCAATTTCTTCCCCTTCAGCGATGACATCAACCCGGCCCGGCTCAAACTGATAACTGTCTGAGAAAATCTCCGGCAGCGGTTTTCCGTCCATCCGGATATAAACCGGCCCTTGTTTTTCTATCGCATAATCGATGATTTGGCGACACTGTTTGGGAGAAGCTGGTGCGTATATCTCAATATTGCCAAATCCCCGCATCACAGAGATATCATCAATACTGTGGTGCGTGCTGGCTAAAGGCCCATAGCTGGCACCCGAGTTCAGACCAAACAGTTTCACATTGGTATTGTTGTAACAGACGTCGACTTTC
Organism: Vibrio aerogenes; assembly: GCF_024346755.1. NCBI lineage: Bacteria > Pseudomonadati > Pseudomonadota > Gammaproteobacteria > Vibrionales > Vibrionaceae > Vibrio > Vibrio aerogenes. Next base: position 3,487,597 of record NZ_AP024861.1, read on the forward strand.
ACCTGCTCATTCGCACGGGAAATCAGAAACGGAGCCGCATTACAGGTCACCGCGACTTTACCGCCCAGCGCCAGCCCGGCAGCCGTACCGACCAGCGCCTGTTCCGCAATCCCGACATTCACCAGCCGGTCCGGAAACGCTTCAATGAAAGGGGCAATTTTTGCGGTCGAGGTTGAGTCGGCCACCACCGGCACTAAATCTACACCGCGATTGACCGCTTCGATAAAACGTTCCACCATAATATTTGCAAAATGCTCTGCATTAGCCATGACTTAACTCCTCCAGTGCCTGCGTCACTTCTTCACCTTTCGGTACCCGGTGATGCCATTCCGGACGCCCCTGAATAAAGGAAATACCCGCACCTTTGATCGTATTCGCAATCACAACATTCGGTTTTCCCTCTTGCTTCAAGCCTTCCAGCGCATCCACCACCGAGCCGACATCATTGCCATCACACTCAGTGACCTGCATCCCGAACGCTTCCCATTTTTTATCCAGCGGATCGGTCTTCATGATGTCTTTGGTGTAACCCGCCAGCTGAAGTTTGTTCTTATCATTGATGATGATTAAGTTATCCAGGCCGTAATGTGCCGCTACCAGAGCCGCTTCCCAGTTGCTGCCTTCTGCCAGCTCTCCGTCACCGGTCACCACATAGATTTTTCTTTTGCTGCCGGATTTTTTTGCCGCCAGAGCCAGCCCGACGGCCACAGGCAAACCATGCCCCAAAGCACCGGTATTAAGCTCAACGCCCGGTGTTTTTTGCCTGACCGGATGACCGGGTAATTTTGAGTCTGCATGCTGATAATGTGGCAGCCAGTCCACAGGGAAATAGCCCGCCTCAGCCAGACAGCAGTAATAGCCGCCCGCCGCATGGCCTTTCGACTGAATGTAAACATCACGCTCCGGATCATCTGTTCTGTCCGGTGCACAGTTCAGGATCCGGAAGTAAAGTGATGTCACGATTTCGACTTGTGATAAGTCAGCCCCCGTATGCCCGCCAGCCGGGCTCTCCGCGTTCAGGACCACAATCCGTTTACGGATTTCGGTGGCTTTCTTTTTCAGTTCATCGATAGATAAACAGTAAGGATTCATAGTAACCTCCAATATATTCACTATTGAATATATATTCCATCAGGGCAAAAAATATGGCCCTCTGTTTTGTAGATGAGGATATGTACATAAAAATACGTACATAAAAATATGTGCATGAAGATAAAAGCCGGTTCGTTATACGCCGCATATCGTATCAACCGACCGTCTTCTGCGACGTAATCGCAGCTTTGTACTGCATTTTGCTCTGCATTTGATCAATGATGACCGCAATAATAATCACGATACCTTTAATCACCATCTGCCAGAATTCACTCACCCCCATCATCACCAGACCATCGGCCAGAATTCCGATCACAAACGCACCAATCAGCGTCCCGGTCACCGTGCCACGTCCACCGGCTAAAGAAGTCCCGCCGAGCACAACGGCCGCAATCGCATTCATCTCAAACGCCGTCCCGGTTGCCGGGTGACTGGCGACCAGTTGTGAAGTCACCACGATTCCGGCAATCGCTGCACAGAATCCGGAAATGGTATAAACCCACACCTTCACGCTATTCACTTTCACACCGGATAATTCGGCAGCCCGCTCGTTGTCACCAATCGAGTAAACATGACGGCCAAACGGCAGTTTCTTCGCCACATACGCAATCACACCGGCGACAATAAACATCAGCCAGATCGCATACGGAATCCCCAGCAGAGAACCGGCTCCAATCACATCAAACCCGGTATTCCCTAATTGCGGATTGCCCTGTAATCCCGGAAAAGTCTCACCACCGGAGAGCAACATCGCCGCCCCGCGGATGATATACATGGTTCCCAGCGTACAGATGAACGGTGCCACGTTATACCGGGTGATAATCACCCCATTCACCGCGCCAATCAGTCCGCCAACCACCAGCACCACCGGCACGATGACCCAGACACTGGGGAAAATCGCAATCCCGAACATGGGCAGCACGATTCCGTGAGAAATCATGTAACCAGCCACCATGCCGCAAAAACCCAGCGTTGCCCCAATCGATAAATCAATGCCTGCGGTAATAATGACAAACGTGATCCCTAACGCGAGAAATGCGTTAATCGAGATATGTTTAATCATGATGATCAGACTGGCCGGGGCCAGAAAACCATCCACCGTAAAAGAAAAGAAACCCAAAATAATAAACAGCGCAATAAACGTTCTCAGCTTGAGTAAAATCAAACCAATATTGGCTGAATTGAATTGTGATGCCGACGCCGGCATATTCTCTATTGCTTTCGTTTTCATCATTAAAATCCCTGAGCACTTGCCAGTACTAACTCTTCTTCAGTGGTTTCCCTGCGCAATACATTTGCCGTCAGTTTTCCGTTCGACATCACCAGAATCCGGTCTGAGACAGACATAATTTCTTTCAGATCCGAGGTGGAAAACAGAACACCAATTCCCTGCTCCGACAATTTCACCATCATTTCAAATACATCCCCTTTGGCCCCGACATCGATGCCCCGTGTGGGTTCATCGAGCAGCAGCACTTTGGGTTCATTGAGCAATGATCGTCCAATGACAACTTTTTGCTGATTTCCTCCGCTTAATGCCTGAATTTCAACACCGGGAGACGAGACTTTGATCGACAAATCGCTGATCGCCCGGCTCACGGCAGCTTCTTCATCTTTTTCTGAAATCGTAATGCCTTTTAACCGCTTCCACAGGCTTGAAATGGTCAGATTGGTCGCCACAGAGCTGACCGGAAAAATTCCGGACTGCTTGCGATCTTCCGGCACGAGTCCGATGCCCATTTTGATCCGGTCCGGCGTTGAAGTGTTTGCACCGATAATTTTACCGTTCAGTGAAAAGCGTCCTGCGTATTGTGCTTTCCCGACCAGACACTCGAATAGTTCGGTCCGCCCTGCGCCCATCAGTCCATAAATGCCGACAATTTCACCTTCCCGGACAAAGAAAGACACATCGTCCACCACATTCGACTCGGCCTCATTGGTTAACGTAATCCCTTCCGCTTCGAGCACCTTAATGCCGTACTGACGGTTTTCCGGTAAAAAGTCTGCCACCGGATCATTGCCCAGCATTTCGCGCACAATCCACGATACATCAATGTCTTCAACCGCGGCTTCAGCCTGAAATTTACCGTCCCGCAAAATCGTAATGTACGTACCGATTTCCATCAGTTCTTCTAAACGATGGGAAATATAAATAATCGAAACCCCCTGCGCCGTCAGGTCACGAATGACATCAAACAGGATCTCAACTTCAGTTTTACTCAGGGCTGATGTCGGCTCGTCCAGAATCAGAATGTCGACTTTTTCTGACAACGCTTTGCCAATCTCAACTAACTGTTTTTGCCCGACCTTTAAACCGGAAACCAGTGCATTCGGGTCAATCTCCTGCTTGAGCCGTTTCATTAACCGGGCTGCAACTTCACACTGTTTTGTGTTATCGATCGGTGCAAGTCCTGTTTGCAGTTCTCTGCCGAGAAAAATATTTTCAGCCACCGTCAGGTTATCCGACAGATTCAGCTCCTGATGCACCATCCCGATACCGTGCTCCGCTGCACTCCGGGTGCTGTCTATCACCACCGGCTGTCCTTCAATCAACAGCTGCCCCAGCGTCTGCTGCTGAACACCGGCCAGTATTTTCATCAGGGTCGACTTCCCTGCGCCGTTTTCACCAATGATGACATTCACAGCACCGCGATAAACATTGTAGGAAACATTGTCCAGTGCCTTCGTGCCGGGAAACACCATCGAGATATTCTCAGCACGCATGATGATGTCTTTATTTTTCGTATTCATGGCTGTTATCTCTTGGTCATTTCCAGCGGAATCACATCCGTAATTCCGGCTTTTTTACGGGTTACAGCAGCTAAAATATCCACCTGATGGCCAACCCACGACGCATCCGGACGGACGAAATGTTGCATCGCTTTCTTGTTTAACGCCTTGGACAACCGGGCAAACTGCACCTGATTTTTAAAATCATCAAACTGAATAAAGCTGGCTGCATCACGGATGGAGTTCCCCCGGATAATCGGACCGATTTGTAATACCACCTGATGCTGAGCACTGGTCACCGTCATCGTGGCCCGCTTTTTACTGTCATCAAGACTGTTCACGATGCCGTGAATCCGGACAAACCGGCTGCTATCCTCTTTCATGGTTTGCTCCCCGAACGCCCCGGAAACCTTTTGAGCTTCACTTAAAATATGATCCCAGAATTTGTCTGCTAACGCGGCTGGCGTCATATTCTTCAGCGAGGCGGCCTCTGCAGCAGACATCGGGATAATGGGTTTGCCATGCTGATCCAGCTTCACCACATCGCAGCCCCATAAAGCCAGGCAACACAGCGGAATCAGTGACAATTTGAGTACATGGTCTATTTTCATGTGTTCAACATCCTTCGCTACAACCAAAACTATCGGAGCCAAAGTTGCCTTCAGCTCCGGTCAACCTTACTTCAGTGCAAAGGTATCGAGTTTTCCCGCATTGGCGCTATCGATCAGAATACAATCCATCAGTTGCTTCTCTGGTTCACCGGTACTGCCGGTTCTGAGATATTTATCCGCCTGTTCAACCGCCATCTGAGCCTGAGCCCAGGCAGGCTGTAACACGGTTGCTTTAATGTTTGCTTTAGCAAGAATCGAGTCCCGCACATAATCACTGCCATCAAACCCCACCACAATCACATCACTGCGGCCAGCCGCTTTCAGCGCCGCTTCTGCACCGAGAGCCATGGTGTCATTACCGGAAATCACCCCTTTAATATCGGGATTCGCCTGTAAAATGGATTCCATCCGCGTAAAGGCTTCGGTTTGACTCCAGTTCGCCGTTTGCCGGGCGACCATTTTCATATCGGTATAATCATCAATGATGTCGTGATATCCCTGAGAGCGAACATGCGCATTGGTATCAGACTCACGCCCGACCAGCTCCACGTAGTTCCCTTTTTCACCCATCAGCTCAACAAACTTCTCAGCGCCCAGCTGTGCGCCCTGGTAGTTGTTCGACACAATCTGGGAAACCGCGACACCGGTTAAATTGATTTCACGATCGATTAAAAAGGAGGGAATACCGGCTTTTTTCGCTTTCTCCAGCGAGCCGATGGTGACGTCAGAACCGGCATTATCAATAATGATCGCTTTGGCTTTACGGGCAATGGCGGTGGTAATCAGTTGGTCCTGTTTGTTGGCATCGTCGTCATGCGATGCAATCAGTGTTGAATAACCTAACGCCTCCGCTTTGGCTTTTGCGCCCATCGCTTCGGCTTTAAAAAAAGGATTGTCATGGGAAGGGGTAATGATAGCTATCAGGCCATTGTCAGCCATAGCGAACCCCGAAAAAACTGAGGCGATCGCTAACATGCTGATTGTTAATATTTTATTTTTCATCTTTATCACCTTGAATATATATTCACTTAACGTTATTTATTCAATACCAGCCTAGTTATATATCAATAACCTGTCCAGATCAATTTGAACAAAATCTGAACAGCGTCACAATCAGGCAACATGATCCTTTGATTTGTGTTGGAATAACGGTGTGCAACAGCATCAGAATAAAGGTGCCGTCAGCTTGCACTCTGAATGTAAAAAACAGGTTTTATTCCGCGCCATAAAGCAGATATGATTCTCAGGACAACTATTAACAAAGGAATCATTAATAATGACTATGGATAAAAAATCCCTGACCACACTTTTCACGGTTTTACTGTTGGCGTTTGCTGTGCCTGCTCAGGCTGACCTGCTCAAAGAGATCGTCAACCGCGGGGTGATAAAAGTCGGCACAACCGGCGATTACAAACCATTTACGTTTCTGGAAAATGGCCACTACAGCGGTTACGACATTGATGTCGCACAGCATCTGGCAGAGCAAATGGGCGTGAAAGTTGAATTTGTCCAAACCAGCTGGAAACACCTGACGGACGGATTGAAAAACGGCGAATATGACATCGCCATGGGCGGGATCACCAAGCGGATGAACCGTGAGATGATCGCCGATATTTCACAAGGTTATATGACATTTGGAAAATGTTTTCTGGTCGCCAGCGGTCTTGGCAGCCGGTTCGATACACTGGAAAAAGTGAACCAGCCGAAAGTCAGAGTGGGCGTCAACATTGGCGGCACCAACGAAAAATTCGCAATGAAATATCTGCCGGATGCCACGCTCGTCAAATTTAAAAACAACCTTGATGTCCCGGAAGCGGTCGCAGCGGGCAAAGTGGATGTGATGATCACCGAAACCCCGGAAGCGCTGTTTTATGATCACAAAGACAAACGCCTGGACGCCGTGCGTGCCCATAATCCGTTCACGAAAAGTCAGTTCGGTTATCTGGTGCCGGCAGGTGAGCAACGCCTGCTGAATGTCGTCAATTACGCGATGGAAGATATGGCCCTGAAAGGCATCGATAAAGCACTGATGCAAAAAAATGGCTTATAAGCCGGTTATGTTCAGGGTCTGTTGACCCTGATAAGCCCATGTTGCTGCGTGTTTCCCGTCCGTAAGGGAACACGCCATGCTTTCCCCAAAAATATAAACCCTGATGAATTGCCAGATTAGCATAATCACTTAAAGGATGAGAAAAGATGGGTTTTGTGCCAACTGGCAAGCAATTCCAGCTCACCCAACAACGGAAAAATGGCTGATGTGATTTACTGTGCTTGAAGTATGTACTTTGTACACCTAAAATCACACAGGAGAACTCACGTGCATCATGCAATCGAGTTTGTCGAGACCTCGGTTTTTACCCGGCAAATCAAGTTACTCGCAACCGAGAATGAACTGATTAAACTGCAAATTGAACTGATCGTTCAGCCAGATAAAGGCGTTTTAATTCAAGGTACCGGGGGGCTCCGTAAAGTCAGAATGGCCACAGGAAACCGGGGAAAAAGTGGCTGTTTACGAGTCATCTATTTTCTGGCTCATGCCGAAAAAATATATCTATTACTGGCATACCCAAAGAATGAGAAAGAGACATTAACACCAACCGAAAAAAACGAGCTGAAAAATCTGGTGAAAATACTAAAAGGAGAAGATCAATGACCATCTTCGAAGATCTGAAAACTTCCCTTGAAGAAGCCACCGCCATCAAACGAGGGCAGAAAAAAGCGGCAAAAACTACCCGCTATGAAATTGCGGATGTGAAAGCGATACGGGCGCAACTGAAAGTCTCTCAGGCTGAGTTTGCGGCTGCACTCGGCACCAGTGTTGATACCATTAAAAGCTGGGAGAGCAGACGCAGGAACCCGACCGGGCTGGCAGCTAAAGTGCTGGCAATGATCAAAGATAACCCTGAGTTTTATCAACAGCTGACTCTGTATTAAAATCCGGTGAAGATACAAAAATCGCTCAGGAGTCGCCGTTGAATCTTATTGAAACCTTTGAAAATCAGCTGATAACATGGATTCAGGCTGAAATGACACAGGACCCCGCCCATGATATCAACCATGTATTGCGGGTAGTGAAAACCGCCAGGCAGTTATGTCACACTGAACAGGCGCAGGCTGAAGTGGTGCTGCCCGCTGCCTATCTGCATGACTGTTTTGCTTATCCGAAAGATCACCCGGATCGCAGCCAGAGCTCGGCGATTGCCGCCGATAAAGCCGTCAGTTTTTTAGCGAGCGCCGGTTATCCGTCACAATATCATCAGGCGATCCATCACGCGATTGTGGCTCACAGCTTTAGTGCGAACGTCAAACCACAAACACTTGAAGCGATGATCGTGCAGGATGCCGACCGGCTGGATTCTCTTGGCGCGATAGGCATCGCACGGACGATGCTGGTTGGTGGCGGGCTACAGCGTTCTCTTTATTTGGCAGAGGACCCTTTTTGTCAGTCACGCTCACCGGATGACGGGACTTATATCATCGATCACTTCTATACCAAGCTGCTGTTACTGGAAAGTACCATGAACACAGCCTCAGCGAAGGCGGAAGCCCGGATAAGAACCGCATGGATGACGCAGTATCTGCAACAGCTGGGCCATGAAATCGGTCATGATAACGGCGGGGAATAATACCGGCCGCCCGGCAAAAAAATCCCGGAAACTCCGGGATTCAGCCAGCGCCTAATTCACACCATCCCCGGAGGGTTTGGTTTTCCTGAAATCCTGCCGGGTTTCAGTTTTCAAAATCAGACCTTCTTTATGCATTTTCGGTGACTCTGCACTATCAAAACGGAACACATTTTTATCGACACAGCGATGCAACACAATGTTGATATAACACGTTTCATTCGGTCTCAGCTCAAACGCGTCATTTTCAACGCGGAACTCAACCGGCCGGTAATAAGACAGGCAGTTTTCAGGCTTAGCGACAAACACGGAATCATCATCTGGTTGACCAGACTTGTTGACTAACCGGTAACGACTTGGCCGGGCAATGATCCGAAAGCCTGTCAGCTTTTTAGTGATGAGGTTGTTGTAATCCACGTAATAAACCAGATGATTCGGGTGTGCGGCGTTCTTCTGCCGGTCGACAAAGACACCTTTCGCCAAATCATCCGGATCATCATCTTTCTCTCCTAACACAATCAAATCAAAGTCAGTCACCGGCACGCCTTCATCGTCTTCGACAATAAACACCAGAGTGATATAACGGTGCTTGTTCTTCTGCGTTTTTTGGGTGAGTATCTCCAGTTCTGAACCACGCTGAAGATATTCATCTGCGGTACTGACCTGAAAACATTTGAGGATTTCCTTCACCTGTTCTTTAGGCGATTTCTCACTGGTGACACTGCGCATAATACCTTTATATTTCCCGGAATGGCTCGCTCTTGGCACCACACCAAGCGGTACATTCACCGGCCGCTGCATTTCACCTTCCTGTTTTAACAGGTGCACATAGAAGAGCTCGTTTAAGTATTCTTTTTTCAACGGTGCGCTTTCACCGGATTCCACAAATTTCACCATACTGTAGTTCATATTGGCACCGGAAACCCGCACCACACCGTCCGAGCCGGGTTCGGTCAGATAGCTGTTCACAAAATCATATAATTTCCGGTCAATCATCTGGCCGGTTAACACAAACGGGAAATACCCTGCTGCGGCAGGCTGGTAATCCAGTGTGGCAGTAGCCAGATCAATCTGCTGCTGGCTGCCCAGTGATAACCAGTCCAGCACCAGTTGTCCCGGCTCAACCCCATCAAACCAGGCTTTGATCCGCCCGACTCTCTCTTTACCTAATGCAGCCAGTGGTGAGCCATGATTGGCCGGCGCAAGCATCACTAAGTGTCGGAGCGGACAATCGGTTAAGCCATTGCTGCCAAAGTAGCGCTCCACCCATTCCCGGACCACCGGGCCGCCGGTTGAGTGTGTGATACAGGAAAATTCAGCAATCTTTTCTCCATCCGGGATCTGCTCATGCAGCGCATGATCAAATGCCCGGACAATGTCATCCACATTCACCGTATCATTAAAACTGATATATTTTCCCAGCCAGATATGCCTGATATCCACTGTCAGTCCGTAATTGCCAGCCTGTGCTGCAATCGCCTCCGGCAGATATCCATAGGTGTTGGTATCTGTCACACTCCAGCCATGTACAAAAATCACGATCATCGTCTTATCCTTATTTTTTGCAGGGTATTCCTTTGAAAGCATAATTTATGCAATCAGATTACCATGGGATGATTGACGTATTTTTGCGGTTGGATGGATGATTTTCAGAGAATTGAGAACCGGGAAAGCCTTGCCGGACAGGGATGCGCTCCAGACAGTATCACCGGAAAAACGCTCACCCTGCCGCCCAGCGTCTGAGTGCGCGGCGGAAGTTGCTGACATCAAAGAATTTCAGCTCTGAAGCGATACGCTCATCGTCAAAGCCATAAACAGAACGAAGATAAACGGCTTGCTGCTGGCGGACTTCATCAAGCAGAACACGATAACTGGCATGGTGGGCTTTTAAATGGCGTTTCAGCGTCGCCGGGCTTGTCTCTGTCTGGCGGGCCAGCGCTTCCAGTGAGGGCGGCGTCGCAGGTGCAGCGCGAAATTGCTGACGAATCCAGCTGAGCATGCCGGTAGCTGGCGGCGGCATCTGACTTTGTGCCAGTGCATACAGTGTCGGAGAGCTGTCAGGTAATGGCCTGTCCAGCCATTGAGAAGGCAGGGACAGCGCGGTGATTTGCTGAGCATACTGAATGGCTTCTCCCCAGTACATCTGATACTGCGCCTGCCAGTCCGGGGCTTTCCAGTGCACCACGGCCTGCCATGGCAAAGCACAACCCAGCCGCCAGCGGGTGAATGAAATGATCGCGGTAAACAGGCTTTCGGTTAACCAGCGCAGATACGCAGTTTTGCTTTTGTCACTGAGTGCGAAGGACTCGCCAAAGGGATCCTCCACCAGCAAATAACAGCGCGATTCAGTTTCCCGGATCCGCAGTTGCAGCAACGGAAAAAAAGTCAGCACATACTGGCAGAGATTGTCCAGCAATGCTCTCAGTGTCGGGGCGTGTGTCAGCAAATGTGCAGATGTTCCCAGCGATCCGGGAAACAAACGCTGTCCGAACACAAAACTCAGCGAGGGTTCATTTTCCAGCTGACTGAGATTAAACACCAGCCGGGCAAACTGCCGGGGGCTGATTTTCAGTTCACCGGAAAACAGATCTTCATAAAAAATACCGGTACGGCGCAGCACATAGTGCAGGTTCAGCCCGCGTTCTTTGACTAAATCCAACAGTAACGCCAGATGATGTTCAGCCGGGATCAGCTTTTGATCCCGTTCTGCACGGCGCTGTTGTCCGGTGTTACTGGTCATGCTGCCACCGGTACTGCGGCATACTGTCAGCAGGCTCATGCGGAAAATGCATTGCCGTATCAATCAGTTGGCGGACCGCTTTTTGTGGTGAACGAACCTCACCACCCGATACCAGTTTGGTCTGCCACTGCAACGCGGCCAGCTCACCGGCTGAAGTACAGAAAGAGAACTGGCTGAGCTGCTGCTGGAGATGCTGGCGCAACCGGACAGCGACCGTTTCGCTGGTGTCTTCCAGCATCACCACATAGCGCTGTGCAGCATAGTGACAGACCAGATCCTGTGGCCGGACACTAATCAGTAACAGCTCCGACAAGGCGATATTCAGCCGTGTGGCTTCCCCGCTGCCCCGCTCATGTACAAACTGCTCTGAATCCTGCATGTCCAGCACCAGCAACCAGGTCTGACGCCAGCGTTGCGGTTGCTTCTGGCTGATGGCGGCTTTGACCTGCTGCAATAAAGCCTGATGCAGGTAATCCACCCCCGGCAAACGTACACCTTCGGTCACCAGCGGATTCTTGTTGTTCATCTTCTGCCGCAGCAGCAGATAACGGGTCAGCGCCTGCTGTTCCTGCCGCCACTGCCAGAAAGCATAGGTCATCAGCCCAAGACCGAAACACATATACTCCATGATGCTGCCGATGATGGTGTAAGTCTGCAAACGGATGAACTCATCAATAAAGTCCTGCGCCAGAGCAATGATCATCCCGATGATTCCGGCAGCAAAATAGCTGGTGGTCCGGCCCGGCGCCCGAATCGACAGAATCACCATCAGCCAGATCATGACCATCAGAACTGATAAGCCTTCCCCGGCGATATCAATCCAGTCCAGTTCTGCCCGGGATTTCACTTCACCATTGGCGTAGTTCATCGTGACCAGCGCTGTCAGTAATACGATCAGCCATATAAACCAGCGCCGGTGTACAGACAGCGCATAAGTCATATCTGCCAGACGGTAACAAAGCAGATTCCAGCGTTTTTTCATTCGTCTTCCATTCAGTTTTTCTGAGACTGGCATCCGATTATGCGCAGATTATGTGATACAAATTTGAACCACCGGCAAAAAAGTCTCAAAAGCTCACCCAACCGGCTCTCCGCCACAAAAACCGCCGCGAAAAGAAGGATGGTTTGGCCGGAAAACCATGAAGCAGCGTTGGCTGTGTCTTAGTCGCAAAAGCTCACCCGCCGCGATGAAAACAGCTAACTTATTGATTTATAAAACAGGATAAAAACAACTGTCACATCTCTGCAAAAAAACGCAACTAGTTTGCTCTGCGAATCATTCATTTGCTGAAAATTAACTGAACATTTTCTGGAGAGAACAAAATGCGTTATTTAGCAGCCGGAACCTGCATTGCGGCAGCCTTACTGACAGGGTGTCATTCATCAGACAGTGACCAAACCACCAGTGCATCAAAATCACTGGTGACTTCAGTCACCGCAACAACCAGTTATGAGGATATCGGCGATGCCGCTTACTGGGTCAATGACAGTGATGCAACAAAAAGCCTTCTGGCGGTCACACTGGAAGGCGACGGACTGGCGGTTTATAACCGTTCCGGCGAAGAGCTGACACGTCTGACCGGTATCGAACCCACCGGCGCCGATGTCCGTTACGGTATGACTTCTGCCAGCGGCGATTCAGTCGACTTACTGGCTGTTGCCCTGCCCGACGACAACAGCTTTGGCTTTTATGCCATCAGCTATGAGAATGAAGTACAGCTGAAAGATTTAGGCACTATCACCACAGATTTATCGGCTGAAGGCGTGTGTCTGTATAAAAACACCACCAGCGGCGAGCTGATTTTAACCGGCGTGACAGAAGACGGCATTGCCGCACAATACAAGCTCAAATATGACGGCAGTGAAATCAAAAGTGTGCTGACCGACGATCAGGGCGCGCCCGTTGCCGTGCGTAAGCTGAGTGTCGGTGGCGAACTGAGTGCCTGTATCGTCGATGATGAAACCTCAACCCTGTACATCGCAGAGCAGGATCTCGGCGTCTGGGCTTATGGCGCAGCGCCGGAAGATATTAACTCCCGCCGTCTGGTTGACAGCATTGAACCACTGGGCGCTTTGAGTGAAATCGAAGGGCTGGATTTGATTTATCTGGCGGATGGCAAAGGTTATCTGCTGGCAGCCGATGAGAATAAAGGTTTAACCCTGTACAACCGTGAGACATGGCAACTGGCGGCACAGATCACAGCCGAAGGTGTGGATGAGATTAAATCTCTGTCTGTCGGTGATGAAGGGATCTGGATTGCGAATTCAGAGCTGGATGAGCCCCGTTATGAAGCACTGAGCTTTGCAACCCTCAATCAGACTTCCGGGATCAGCAGCATGCCAGTGGAAAATCCGCTCAGTCCGGCTCATCTGAGCCAGTCCGGCGTGGCACTGGTGAAAGTCAGCGCTGAAACCGCACCCGTGGCGAAAAGCGGTGATGCCGCTGACGATCCGGCGTTCTGGTATAACGCAGAGGCACCGGAAAAAAGTCAGATCATCGCCACCAATAAAAAAGGCGGCCTGATGGCTTACAGTCTGGATGGGACTGAACTGCAATACCTCAAAAGCGGCAGACCCAATAATGTGGATGTGATTCAGTCGGTCTCTGACGGACAGGGTGGCACACTGGCGCTGGCTGCTGCCAGCAACCGGGATGAAAATACCATTGCACTGTATAAAATTCAGCTGGCGACCGACACGCAGGATCCGATTGTGGCCCTGAACGCCGTCGGTTCGAATGTCAGCAGCGAAGTCCCGCAACTTTTGTCTGGTGTAAATGAAGTGTACGGTCTGTGTATGTATCAGTCGTCTGACGGCACCCCTTATGTCTTTGTCAACGGTAAAGACGGTTCCATTGAGCAGTGGCGGATTTCCGTATCCGGCACAGAGGTGGAAGGCAGCGTGGTGCGGACATTCAGTGTCGCGTCTCAGCCGGAAGGTTGTGTGGCTGATACCGAAACAGCTTCTCTGTATGTCGGTGAAGAAGATAAAGGCATCTGGAAGTTCTCTGCCGCTGAATCTGCCGACAGCAGTGCTGAACTGGTAGCCGAGGTCGATGGTAAAAATCTGGTCGCCGATGTCGAGGGGATCACGATTTATAATAACGGTTCAGAGAAGTATCTGATCGCATCCAGTCAGGGCAACCACACTTATGCGATGTACGATATCAACCAGAATCACCAATACGCGGGCAGTTTTGCACTGATTGCAGACGATGAAAACGGGCTGGATGGTGCCAGTGAAACGGATGGGATTCATGCGGTATCGCTGAATCTGGGAGCACAGTATCCGGCCGGACTGTTCATTGCGCAGGACGGGTATAACGTGAACGCAACTTACACGCAGCAAAATCAGAATTTCAAACTGGCTGACTGGCAGCGAATTGCAGCAGCGATGGAATAAATGATTTCAGACTGATACCGATTCAGATGATCCGTTCATTTTACGGATCAGGATGAGCAACGAACGCCCGCAGCAGTGCGGGCGTTTCTGCTTAGACAATCTTTCGGCTTAAACTTAAATAATCTTTCGGCTCAGACAAGCAAGCGCGTCACGGAAGGCACCACCAACCGGGTAAATGCCAGTGCAACCAGCCCTTTCGCAACAGATTTAGTCCCTTTCACCGCGGCATTCTCAATAAAGAACTGCTTCTGATCAACCTGAGTCCATCCGTAACCGGACAGAATTTCCAGCAACGCTTCACAAGTCATTTTCTGATGATCAAACCGGACCGCGACTGAACCGGCATAGACTTTGTGTTTCACCGCCGCTATCGCTTCCATCTGCTGCAATTTTTTAATGTCTTCCTCAATCTGCTGCGGATTATTACGGATAAAGTCAGAACGCACCCGGAGTCGCTGATCTGTTTTATGGATATAGGTATTCATAGCAGTTAACACACATGATAATCAGTCTTATTTTCAATAGTAATACCATTTACATGAGAATGTAAAAGAAAGCAACCAACTTTTGCAGTTAAAAATAAATCAGATTGCGCCTCAGATCATGGAAACCGAAGATAAACAATCAAATGCATAAAATATAAAACCAATGTCATATAGATATACTCTACAATCGGCGGGCTATGAACGAGAAGATAAATACAGTTTTAAAACTAAGGAATTGGGTTCACATTGCCCATCATATTCCGGGGAGAATCCGGCTCAGGTATAAGCTGGGAATTATCGCGCATCTGGCACGTTTTAATGCAAATGATATCGAAAAAGCACTGAGCAATATTCCCGCATTCAGAAATTATACGTTAAACAGAAGTACAGGCAGTATTTTGATCGAATACGACCCTTCCATCGTCGATCCAACACGCCTTGAAGCCCTGTTTTCTCCTGAAGATATGATCGCAGAGCGAGCCTGCAATGACCTTGCCGAATGTCTGAATTTAAATGGAGTCAATCAATGAGTGACAACCCGCAAAACCCTGCCTATCAGGAGTTTCCTCCCGGTATGTACGGATTCGGCTGCCCGGTATACCCTCCGGCCTTCCCGCAACCCGGAATGATGAATCCGGCGATGGCCCACTATCATGCACAAATGCACGCCATGGCGCTTCAGCAAGCCCAGGCTTTACAACATCAGGCAGCGCAATATCAGGCGATGATGGCTGCACAGGCGGGAATGAATCCCGGTCAACAACCATTTCAGCCACCACAATCACCACAACCTGTCACGGGTGCCACGGGAACGCCGGTTTCTGGCGCATCCGTTTCAGAACAGCCAGTCTCCGGGCAGTCTATGGCCGGACCGTCTGTTGCAAATCACGCCGGTCCACAGTTTCAGCCCCAGCAGTTTCAACCCCAACAACAAGCGTCTCAGCCGCCGTTTGGGGACGATCTGATGATGCAACAGGGCCAGGCAATGCTTGAAAATGCATTAGGTGAAGAAGACGCAGGTTTATTTAAAGAGTTATTAGGGAGTTTAGGCATGAACGACAAAGAATTCTGGAAAGGTGCACTCATCGGTGCCGCAGCGGCGCTGGTACTGGGGAACGAAAATGTTCGCAAAGGGATTGCAGGACTGGTCACCGGCACGGGTGAAAAACTGAAAACAGGCAGTACTGCCGTCAAAGACGGGGCCGTCAATACCGCCTCTTCCGTCAGACAAAATGTCGCCGCCGGTGGCGAAATCTTCCGTGATACCTATCAGGCAGGTAAAGCCGGATTCAAAGATTCTGTCGAGCGTCAGAAAGAAGCCAGACAAACGCAGCCGGAAGAATCCGCAGCCGAACCTGAATCCGAAGCAGGCTCCAATATATGAGTAACATCCACGATGAACTCAGCCCTGCCAGCCGCGCCATGCTGGTTGGGGCCATGCTCGGCGGTGCGGCTTCTGTCGCCTCACAATGGAAAGAACGGCAGTCCGGCATTATCAGTCCGAATCAGTTTGCCACCAATGTCACGAAAGACACGCTCAAAGCCGGGGCAATCAGCGGGGCAACCACTTATATCGCAGGCAAGATGGCTGGTCAGCCCGTCCTGTCCATGTTGACGATTCTTGCTGCCGGTGCCGCTGGCGTTTACATACTGGAACAAAATCAGGAGAACAAAAACAATGAGCCAGGATAAATCATACCCTGAAAACTTTAATCAATATCCTAAAAACTACAGCCAAAATCCTTACCCGAATGACGCAGCGCCTCAGATGCAACCGCCACAGGACGGCACTGTGTATAAAACCCAGAATTCAACCACACATCTGATCATGGGTGTCGTCGCCGGGGCCGCTGTCACCTATTTACTGACCAATAAAAACGTCAGAAGCGGCATCGCTTCGACCGGAGAAAAGGCTTGGTCTGCTGTCAGAGGTGAAGTAGAAGAGCTGAAAGAACGGCTGGAAGATACGCAGGCTGAACTGGAATATTACCGGAACTTACATAAAGGCGACTAAGGTGATTACTGTTCAAAATTCTTTTCCCGGACGCATCCGTTTTAAATCACGGGCCCTCATTCAGCACCGGGGAATCGGAGACTGGATAAAGCAAAGCCTGATCGCAATTCAGGGAGTCCGGGAAATCCGGGTCAATGAATATGCCGGGTCAGTGGTGGTTGAGTATGATCCACAACTGCTGGACTCAGAAACCATTCAGGCCCGGATTTCGGCCCTGAACCTGAGCGAAGCGGAATATACAGCAACAGAACATCAATACACCCGGGGGGATGTGGCCCTGAATCTGATTGGCGTACTCAGTGCGATCTTACTGCCTCAGCATCTGGGCGCACTCTCTACCGCCACGCTGATTGCACCGTCGTTGCTGACCGGTTTGTCCGAACTCAGGGACAGAAGACTTTCGGTGGAAGTGCTTGATGCCGTAGCGCTCGGACTGTCTTTCTGGCGGGAAGATTACCGCACTGCCATGGTGACACAAAGCCTGATCAGCCTTGGGGAATATATGGAGCAGCGAACCAGCCGCAACAGTGATCAACTGCTGGCTGATTTGATGACGCCACAGGATACCGTCGTCTGGCTCGTTGATGAAAACGGACACCGGGAACAGCGCCACTCAACTCTCCTGAAAGAAGGCGATCTGATTGAGCTTTCCCCCGGTGATGCGATTCCGGCCGATGGCCACATCGAAGAAGGGATGGCACTCATCAATCAGGCTTCCCTGACCGGAGAGAGTGTGCCGGTCCGCCGTGAAACCGACGCACTGGTTTACTCGGGTACTTCCATTCATGAAGGTCAGATCAAAGTCCGGATTGAGAAAACCGGCAGTGAGTCTACCACCGCCCAAATCGCGAAACTGATTTATGATTCTCTGTCTGAAAAAAGTGAAACGCAG
Source organism: Vibrio aerogenes (assembly GCF_024346755.1). NCBI lineage: Bacteria > Pseudomonadati > Pseudomonadota > Gammaproteobacteria > Vibrionales > Vibrionaceae > Vibrio > Vibrio aerogenes. The sequence continues at coordinate 3,505,186 of NZ_AP024861.1, forward strand.
CAAATCACTCAGGACATGGCCGACCGGCGGGTCAAAATTACTCTCGGTATGGGTGCCGGTGTCTTTCTGCTGACACAGGACATCAACCGGGTGGCTTCAGTCTTTCTGGTCGACTATTCCTGTGCGCTGAAGCTGAGTACCCCCGTCACATTCAAGTCCATCATGTTCAGGGCGGCGCAAAACGGCATTCTGCTGAAAGGCGGCAGTGCGATTGAAAAGCTGGTCAAAGTCGATACCTGCGTGTTCGATAAAACCGGTACGCTGACCTACGGGGATATGGAAGTGACAGATATTGTCTCTTTCAGCAACAGCAACAGTGCACGGGATATACTGGCAATCAGCGCCTCGGTCGAAGAGCACAGTAATCACCCGCTGTCTCAGGCCATTGTCAATGCGGCCCGCAATCATCAGCTGCCGCATATTGATCACGGTGAAGTGGAATACATCATTGCCCATGGGCTGCGGACTACCCTCAGCGACCATGCTTTGATCATCGGCAGCCGGCATTTCCTTGAAGCCCATGAAGCCGTTGATTTTTCACCCTGCGAAGATCAAATCACCAGCTATGAAGCCATCGGACGACATCTGCTGTTTATCTCTTTCGAAGGTGAGCTGATCGGCATGATCGGTCTGCGGGATCACCTGAGAGAAGATGCGTTTAAAACCCTTGAACAGCTGCGGGAACTGGGAGTAAATCATCTGGTCATGATCTCCGGTGACCGGAAATTCAAAGCACAGAAACTGGGTGATGAAATGCACTTTGACGAAGTGCATGCAGAAGCCACTCCGGAAAGTAAATCATCGATCATCGAATCACTGCAGGCACGCGGTCATACCGTGATGTTTGTGGGAGATGGCGTCAATGATGCACCAGCCCTGAGTAAAGCTGATATTGGTATTGCCATGTGCATGGGCACTGAACTGGCAAGGCAGGTCGCAGATGTCGTGCTGCTGCATGATCAGCTGTACAGTCTGGTTGAAGCCCGCAAACTGGCACAAATGGCTATGTCTGTGATTCAAAGCAACATCAAAATTGCAGAGTATGTTAACAGTGGCATTATGCTGGCAGCGGCGATGGGCTGGCTATCACCCACCATGAGCTCCCTGCTGCATAACAGTACCACCCTCGGCATTCTTGCCCGGTCTGTTTCGGTCCGGCATTCCGGATAACTGCGCCTCCTGTCAAAACCGGCCCGGCTGTAAACAGCCGGTTTTCTTTTCGTCCGGGTCACCGCGTTTCCGGACAATCTTATCTTCCTTTCTGGCATTTTAGCTGCCATCATCCGATTGTTGACATCATCCGTTGGTAAACCAATCTGGAAAATAAACTGATCATCTGGATGTGTCTGGTGGAGCAAACATACAAGGGCATGGATGCCCTTGTTGAAGCGCCCATGGATGGCTTGAGCGGTTTGTGGAACCAGATATATCCAGATCAGAAAATAACTTAGAATGGTATAAGATCATCCGTTGGTAAGATCATCGTACAGATTGCAGACCTGAACGACATGTACAAAGGCAGAACAGAAATAATTTCACACAAACAACACATACTCAATCGGTCCCTTAACATCTATACTCATACTGTTCGGTATATTCGCTGCACCCAAAATACCGACTGTTGTATCTCATCGCATGATACCAAAGCGCTGGATACGGAGATTTTATGAAGAGATCCCAAAAAATTATTCGCTACTGTTTGCTTGGTTACACCGTGTTTTTATCTGGCTTTTCAGATATGTACCATGTCACAGCAAGTTTCACCTATGCATCAATGGCACTTCCCAATGATGCCAGGCTCACCTCCAAAGCATCGCTTGCAAGAAATAAGTCCGCTCCCGGCTGGACTCAGGGTGCCTCGATTGTTCAGGGAATTCCACGCGGCGATACCACGCCGGCATACTGGGCGAATGAAATTCTCGACCCAACACTGACCACATCAGCGCCATGGCATGCCATCACCCTCTGGGTCACCATATTTGAGCAGATCGATAACCAGATGAAAGATGTCAGGGTCAAAATGAAAGATGCCGACATATGGCTGCTGCGCTCAACAGATGGCAGCAATAATCCGGCGACAGCAAAATGGGAAAATATCACCCCACAGCACCAGGCCATCAGCTGGGCAGCCTATTATTCTTCCGACATGAAGCATTATATTTCCGATGCCGACTATCGCATTTCTTCAGATAATACCAACGAATATGAGTTGCACTCTCAGGGATATCCGATTCATGGTGGCACCAATGTTATCAGCTTTAATGCTGACAATATTCTGGCCGCATTTGTCAGGGTCAAAGCATGGCTGGTGCCGGAAAATGAAGAAAAAATAAAAAACAGCCAAAATGCAAAAATTTTGCTCAGTGTCGGCGCTGATTACTATCCTTCTGCGGAATCATCCGTTGCCGGAGGCAGCTTTGCGAATGCCAATTACTTACCTGGCGTCGGTGGCAGCCGGTTTCAGTATTTAAGCCTGACCCCGACCTGGTTCTATATGGGGACGGTCGCACCGGACGATCTGTCGACTGTTGACAAAAGCAGTCTGTTTTACCAGTCCGGCGGCAAAACCAGCTTAACCAAATCAGAATGGATGGCAAACCCGCCACCGGTCGGCTACTGAATCACTTCAGGCAAACAACCGGATTAAAAAATCAGGTGTGAGTGTTCCCAGACAGAGTGTATGGACCAGATCGATATTTTTTTCAGGACAGAAACACCGCCATGGCTGAAGAGCTTCATCCCGGTGTCTGATAATTGAGGAAAAATCTGCTCGGTCAGCACAACCTGACTGACACCGGAAAATACCGTCACGGATGACATATCTACCCGAATCCTTAATTTCAGCACTCCGGCATCTAATTTCACCCGCGCGTAATGTTTTGCCGGGAAAAAACGGACAAAATCGTGGCTTGTATGATGACTGTCGATATAAATACTTTCAGCCCCGGCATCATAACCGATCACAGCAACGGCCCCTTGCTCAGCAGAGCGAATCTGAAACCCGACCTCTTTCGCCAGCCCCGGCTGAATTTCGGCTTCAATCTCAAAGACCGGGACACTAATCTGGTGCTCGTGCAATAAAGTCATTCCTGGTTTAATTTCATGCGCCTGATCGGAGTGATATAACAATGAATCCCGTTGTCCGGTTAAACCGGATAACGGAACCGGGACGAGACCGGACTGACCCTGATGTCTGAACACTGCGTGACTGTCAGCATCACCGGCATCTGAATCTCCCGGCCACCGCGACATCTCCGGATCACGGCGTTGATAAGACCGGTCTGGCCAGAAGATATTCTCTACAGCCTCTTTACTTCGAATGCCTGTGTCCAATGTATGATGTCCGGAATAATAGGCAAATGAATCCTGATTCAATTTTTCCGAACCATGCAAAGAGGTACTGAAACTATCTGAAGCAAGCGCTTTCACAACAAAGCTGCTGATAATACCGGTCGTAATAATAAGGCTGACAGACCTGACGACGATGTATTTAAAACTGATTAATGATGATATATCCATCTGACGTGTTCCTGATATTATTTTTCTTTTATTGGTTTCACAGAAAGTGAATCGATTTAGCCGCGGGAAGCTAGCACATTACCATTATTAATCAATATGCATACATTATATGTGTGATTTTCTGCTGATAAAGGAGAGCAATTGATGAGTACTTAGTTGATGAGTACTTAGTTGATGAAACAGAAGCTTGATGAAAAAGAGGCTTGATAAAACAGAGGCCTGATGAAGCAAATTATCTGGTGAAATCACTTCTGATAAAACAACGCCTGAAAGTAACGTTCCGGGATCTATTCAAAAATTCCAGCGAATTAGCCCATACATCCGGGTCTGCTGATTCTGGCCGTACAGACTGCTGCCTGGCCCCCCGAAATACTGAACACCACTTTGCAGTTGCCAGTCATCCGCCAGTGAATACAGGCCAGACAGACTCAAATAGACAGATTGATCCTGATAATAAATCCCGGACATCGTCAGCCGGAGTAACGCAGTCAGATCAACACTGGCTTCACCGTAATAACTGTGCCGGGAAAAACTCAGCCTGCGGGCGTTTAACGATTGACTCAAAAAAGATTGATCCAAAAAAGTCACCGTGCCCGTCAGCGCTTCCGGATGAGAGATATACAACCATGCTGCTTTAATCAGCCAGTGATTATCACCGGCAAAGCTGTAATCCGTTTCCAGTGTCGATACCAGCGTCGCATGAGTTTCTCTGCCTTGCCAGTCGCGATGTTCCGGATGAAACCAGCTGAGCTCCCCGCGAAAACCAGCACCCAGAATATCTCCGGCAAATCCCGTACCCATCACCTGATCGAATCCGGATTTTCCGCCCAGCAACTGAATATCCCAACCGCTGTGACTGAAGAACCAGCGACCGGAATAACCCGTCAGTTCATGGTTTTGATTTGGGTTATATGCCAGCCCGATACCACTGGCATAACCGGTTTTCCGGCTGATCAACAGTGCATCAGTCCCGGGACGTTCCGCATCATCAATCTCATACAGAGAGTAGGTATTAAACAGATCATTGGGATTCCAGATCGTTGCCATACTCCAGTTGATTCGCTGCCGTCCGCCCTTCACCTGCCAGTCCTGATGGTTCCACGTGAAGTACAAACGTTCAAGCTGGCTATTCCCTGCTGCATGACTGCTTTCATGCCAGTTGGCAGACAGATCAACAGAGCCGGGATCCTGTGAAATCAGCGCAGTATAACGTGGGTCTTGGGCTGTATCGCCCCAAATCAACCTGTGGCGCAACCCGGCATTCAAACGAAAATCCGGGTTGAAGCGGTATTCCGCTTTCAGTCGCTGCCGGAGCATCTGATCAAGTGAGTGGGGCTGCCGGGCCGGATCAGTGACGGTGATCTGATAACTCACCTCACCAGACAGATCATAGTTTTTCTCCGGCATCAGTCCGGGAATCGCTGCCAGCGTGGTGCGACTTAACAGGCATGTCAGGCTCAACAGCACACCGATCAGCCCGGACAGCACACCCGCTTCAGCGCACATGACGCTGATCTGCCTTTAACTGACCATCTTCAAACACAATCACCCGCCGGGCCCGCTGAATCACCCGCGGATCATGGGTGGAAAAGATAAAGGTAATGCCTTCCTTCTCATTCAATTGCTGCATAATATCCAGCAGCCCGGCGGTACTTTGCGCATCGAGGTTTGCCGTCGGTTCATCGGCCATCACAAACTGCGGGCGGGAAGCCAGTGCCCTTGCGACAGCGACCCGCTGTTGCTGTCCGCCGGAAAGCTTCGCCGGACGCTTGTGTTGCTGCGTTTCCAGCCCCACCTGCGCCAGCAGTTCAGTCGCCCGCTGGCGACATTCCGCCTCACTTTTTCCCTGCAACTGCATGACAAACTCAACATTTTCCAGTGCGGTCAGCACCGGTAACAAACTGTAATCCTGAAAAATAAACCCGATATGATCGCGGCGAAAGGCACTTCGCTGCTTTTCACTCAGCTCATTCAGGCAACAACCATCGATACTGACCTGACCGGATGTCGGTTGATCAAGCCCGCTCAGCAGATTGAGCAACGTGGTTTTTCCGGAGCCGGATGGCCCCATCACCGCAACAAATTCGCCCGGTTCAATGATCAGATCGAGCGCTTTCACCGCATGAACCGGAAACTCAGTGTTCTGATGATAGACCTTAGATAATTGCTTGATTTCAATCGCCATTAATGTTTCTCCGCCATCGCTTCAACCGGGCGTTGTTTTAAAATCTGCCGCGCCGGATACAAAGCGGCTAACAGCGCCGACAAGACCACAGTGGCAAATATCACCAGATATTCAGTCACCGAGACGTATGGATACAACACGGTATCAATCCCGTACGCGCCCAGCCCCTCAGCCACTCGTCCCAAAGGCAGGCCGGTGTGTTGCAGCAAGGTTATCAGCACGCCACTACCCGCAACGCCCAACAGTGCCCCACAGATGCCCAGCCAGCCACTTTCAAGCACAATCAGTCCAAAGAGCTGGCGTTTTTCCATCCCGACCGCCATCAGAACACCGAACTCCTGTGTGCGCTCGAACACCGACATCAGCATCACATTAACAATGCCCAATCCCATCGCCAGCACAAAGATACCCAGAATAATCGCAGCACTGGTCCGGGTGGTTGCCAGCATTGAGGCCAGCAATGGCTGTACCTGTGTCCAGTCCTGCACCAGATTTTGCGCAGACATTTCAGCTGCGATGTTCGCCCGTAGCTGTATCAGGGGTTGTAAATCATCCACTTGTCTGCCATCGGTTGCCAGCACAGCGATTTCATGCACACCAGCCATCCCGGCAATGGTTTGCAAATCATCCCGGCGGACAAATATATTGTTGTCATCAAACGGGCTGGATGGCGTTTGAAAAATCCCGTGTACCCGGAACGCGGCACCGGTCACTTCTCCGCTGCCGTTGGTCAGGGTTAATACCACTTTCGATTTGACGTTCAGTTTGAGCCGTTTGGCGATTTTAGCCGACACCAATACCGGCTTTTTCCCCTGCGCTGAAAGCCAGTTTCCCGCCACCATGCTGCCTGCCAGCGGGGTAAGCTTTGCTTCTGCTTCCGTATCAATGCCATTTATCCGGACGCCTCTGGAACTGCGGGCTGAACTGATCATTCCGTCAATCAGAAACCGGGCAGAGAAGGCTTTCACCTGCGGATTGTGTGCCAGTTGCAGCTGCAATCGCTCAGCATCGGCAATCGTCGCCTGAATCTCCGGATTTTTCACATACTGCCGGTGATGAATTTGCAGATGACTGATCTGCCAGTCAATCGCATTGTGCACCATGTTATCGAACATGCCGGACATCAATCCGGTGATCATCACCGCCCCCATTAACCCGAACATCATCGCCCCCAGCATGACACCGGTTCGCAGCTTGTTGCGCCACAAATTGCGCCATGCCAGCTTAATCAGCATGCGATCCTCCTTTCAGTCCGCTCACAATCTTCAACCGGAAAATTCGCCACAGCGGATAAATCAGGCAGAGGGTTAAAAGCACAATCACCGCCATCACCTGATCAATCACCAGTTGCGGATCGAGTGATACCGGCAAAACCGGTTCAAAGCCTGATTCCAGCATCATCTGCGCCGATTCACCGGTCATCTCGATCGGGTGAAACCAGAGATAGAGCAGAACCGGCGTCGCAACCAGCATCCCGAGAAAAATCCCCAGCCCGGCAAGCAGTACGGATTCCGTGCTCACCAGCCGCACCAGCCGCCCGCGGGACATACCGGTTGCCAGCATTACCGCAAATTCGCGCTGCCGTTCGAGGATCATCATCAGCACAGTTGCAAACAGTGCAAAGCCGACGATCCCGTACAGCACATAGATCATGAAAATGCCGCTGACTTTATCCATCAAAATCTGCTGCGCGAGCTCAGGTGACAGCTCCTGCCAGCTCCGCACATTCACCCCATGACCATAGCTACGCCGGAGCTGCGCAATGATGTTTGGCAGTGCGTCCTGATGATGTGTATGCAGCACCCACGCACTGACCTGATCGCCGGTGCTGTAGAGTATTTGTGCCTGTTTGAGCGACATATAAACCAGCTGCCGGTCCAGTTGCGGCAGCGGAAAATGCACAATACCTTTGACCCGGAAAACCCCGGCGGCAGTTTGCCCGTGATAACCCTGACCATAGAGCACCATTTCATCACCGACGCCCAGATGAAAATAGTTCGCCAGTCCCTGACCAATCAGAATCTGCGTATCTTTCTCCGTCAGGAAGGTTCCACTTGTCAGTTTCTGACTCAGATGCGAGTAACCTTCTTCCAGTTCAGGGATCGCCCCAATCACCATCACGCCTTTGGATTGCTCACCGGCGGCCGCCAGCGCGAAAGATTCAAGGCGTGGCAGCCGGTCTGAAATGTCAGGATGTTCGCGGACCGGACGGATGAAATCATCCGATTGCGGCAGTAAATCATCAATGCTGAGACTATCGGCATAGTCAGGATGCTGCAGCTGAATCAGGCCGGTATAAAAACGGGCGGCATGGTCAATCCCGAGCGCATAACTGCCCTCCTGCAAGGCACGAGTCAACAGGGACAGCACCAACGCCAGCGCCAGTGCAGAAGCCGTCAGCAAGGTACGCCGCTTTTGTCGCCAGAGATTCCGCCATGCGAGCCGGAGTAACATCATGCTAATCCCTCAGCGATTTCATCTGACTCAGAGAAAAGAAGTTGTCTTCAACCGCAAAATCAAACTGTGCTTCATGGGTGATAAACTCAGTTTTATAACCCGGTTTATCAGCGGGATACATCTCCATCCGGCTGGCAACCATTCGGCCACCCATCTTGCGGATATCGAATGTTTTCATGGTATTGATCAGTGCTTCAAACTCATCAAAGAACTCAACTTTGCGTTGCAGGTAGGTCTGCGTGGAAATCCATAACCGGATCCGGCTCCAGACCACCGGCGAATCCGGCTTTGCGATGGCGTCGATCACATAAGTCATTTCACCGTCAAACAGTTCCTGTGTGACCAGTTTGTGCCGGTAATCCACCACAATCGATGACTGGTTAATCAGATCATCATGAGTAAAATCAGACCCCATCCAGGACTGGCTCAGCATCGAGGGTGCGATTTTGATCACCCGATCTATCGCCGGCACCCAGTTCCACATCTCCCGGAAGCGTTTCAGGGACGCACTGCCTTTATCTTTCGCCGGAGCGGTGACCAGCACCAGAGCATAGTCCCGTCCTTTGGTCCAGCTTTTCATCGTCATACTACGGGTCCAGTCCGGGCGGACAATCCGCATCGTTGCCACACTGTAGCTGGATTCGCCCTGCATCTGCCGGTCCGATTTGTCAACGATCTGCGTGGCGCTCTCAGCAGCCACAGATAACAGCGGAAAACAGAGAAACCAAAAAACAATCACAACTCTCATGATGATGCCTGCATATCAACAAGTTCATCTTTGATGATAGCCGGAATCAACCCCAGTGAATGTTACTTCACCAGAGAATTTGATGATTTACAGAGAATTTATCGGAATGATGAATGTTTTGGTTCTGCTGCCCGGTTTAGATTTCTCCTGCCGCGATCTGTCGATCTTCTTCCTTCAGTAACATGTGGCAAAGCGATTCAACATACGGTTTATCAGACCAGATCGTTGCATCACCAATCACAAACAGATGACGCCGGGCGCACATCAGTGCCACATTGAGCAGGTTTGGCATCGCGGTAAACCATTCTGCGCTGCTGCGTTTTTCAATGTCACACCCCAGCAACAGCACCACGGTCTCATTCGACTGTCCCTGGAAATCAGAGATCGTGCCGGTGTGATGACGCAGGAAATGATTGAATGTGTGTTGATCCCAGCCAAGCGCAGCCAGCAGGCTTTCACCATGAGCGGTCAGATAATCGCGCACACCAGAAACAACCGCTTTAAATGGCGACAGGATATAAATTTCTTCCACACGTTCCGGTTGTACCGCCGCCTGCATCAGCAGCGCCAGTGTTTCTGCACCCACAGCCTCTTTGTACTGTTTATCGGTGCACCGGCCCGGCGTATGAATCCAGCGGTTTTCCCCCAGCACCGGGTGAGGCCGGGCAGCGATTGATCCATCCTGCACCGGAATAAGCCGGTTATGGTAAGCAAACTGATTGGCTAAGCTGAACATCGGCTCAGTACACCCCCGGTGCACCCACAGCGGAATACCGATCCACTGTGACTGACCCGCAATATCCAGCCTGCAACCATAAGGATTGACCCGATCAGCTATTTGCTGCAGTGACCAGCTGGCCGGATCCCATTGCAGCCACCCGTCACCCATTGAATCTGACAGCTGCGCCTGAATCAGTTGAGGCGGCGCAATCATCGGTGCTGGTGACTGCTGTGAATCACCCATGACCAGCGTGCGTTTCGTGCGCATCAAAGCCCCAACCGCCGCTTGTGGTTCCACTTCTCCGGCCTGCAGAATCATCAACCAGCCTAAAGATTGTTCTGGCAGGCTGGCAAACATCCGGCTAAAGGCAGGCAGTGAAGTTGAAATGACCGGCGTCAGCATAAAGAGCATTTGCCACAATGCCAGTGGACTGAGATTTTTTTGCGACACCGGCGCAGCCGTCAAAAGATTTTCCAGCTCACGGAACTGCGCAGCAAAATGGCGGTTATCAAGGGCTTCCATGATCCAGGCTTCATGCAGTGTCATCGCGGTAATAAAGACTTCGGATCGCAGCTGATTGGTTTTACGGTTATGCCAGAATGACTGTCGCTGGACTTGCGGATCCGTCATGCGCAGATCATCGCCCGGTAATTGACACTCTTTCAACTGCTCTTTAATCTGAATCAGCACTTGCTGGTTTTCTACCAGATCGGCCTTAATTTCTTCATACTGCCGTTCAATCGCGACCTGATGATGTAAGTTGACATCCAGTTCGTGCTGATGCTCTTCTGCCGTTTGTGTTTCATCGTCGAGTTGGCGTTGCAGTTCCGCCAGATGATCAACCTGCTGCTGCAAGCGTTGCTGATACTGCTGATTGGTCCCGAGATTAAATAAACGGGCAAAGAACCCCGGCTGCTCCGGGTAAATGGCTTCCAGCTTCGTCTGAGCGGCTTCAATTTCCCGTTTCAGGCTGGCTTGATTCTCTTGATGTGCTGCCAGTGAGATCCGCAGTGTGGTCTCGGTTTGTTTCAGACTGCTCAGTTGTGCTTTGAGGGAGGTCTGCAACTGGCGGCTTTCTTCTTGTGCCTGTCTCAGTTCATCATATTTTACGAAACTGGTGTTGAGTGATTCATAGTCAGCAAGAGCCGTCTGAAACTGCTGTTTTGCCGCTTCAAATGTCAGGCCGGTATATTGCTGTTTATATTGCCAGAGATTTAAATGATCACTGGCCGGGTCGCGTTCTGCCGGAGGCTCTTTCTTCCAGAAGTTCTCCTGAAATACCCGCTCGCAAAAATCCCCGCGTTTTTGTTTGGTTCCCAGAACGGCAGCAATGGTACTCCAGACCCGTTCATCAGGATTTTTGACCGGTTGCAGCCGGTTTCTGTGTCTGAGGGCACTCATCTGATGCGCAACCGGCCTGATACAGGACAAGTGCTGGTAACATTTCGCCAGCGAAGTCACCTCAGACAGCTCTCGCGTCATTTGCTCTGCATCGCGATAATGGTCTGATGCCAGCACCATTTCAAATCCGGTCAATGCCGGATGGAGGAATCCGTCTTTGGTCAGCCCCTCAGAGACATCATTCAGGCCAGCCAGTACTTTGGCTCTGGCGACCACATTTTGTGCCACCACATTCTGTACCACTGATGTTGCCCCTGTCCCCGGTGGCGTGTTGACGGACATCAGCCCTTCTTCAGCCAGAGACTTTAAGCTCGCATTCACCGCAAACTGCTGCATGAAAGACAAATGTTCAGATAAATCAGAAGGCCAGCGGCCCGGCGGCGTTGCGCCCGGATGAAAATGCTCCGCAATGAACGATAGCGCTTCGTCCTGATACAGATCGGCATACCGTTCCGGCACCCGCCCGAGAAACTGCATCAACCCTGCCCCGGCCGTTCCCCGCCCGACACAACGGGCCGCACGCTCAATATCCCGCAGATAAGCCGAGTTAAGAATCGGGAGCAAAGCCGCTTCTTTCTCCGGCTCATCATCGGGAGTTTGTTCCGCATACACACGCTGAGTGAGTTTTAAATCAGGCACTTCCGGCTGTTGGGAAAATTCCATCCGGAACAGATATTCAGATGTTGCACCAGGCAGCACCAAGTCCTTTGGCTCTAAGCCTGCCCACTGATATAAAGCTTCAATCAAGGCATGAATAGCGTCCGTATCCAGCACTTTCTTCCCCGGATTGGTTCTCAGCGGCAATAAACCAAACTGGATTTGAGCAATGCTTTCTTTGAGTTTTTCGTTATCCGCATCAAACAGAGTCAGTGATAAGTCGGTGCGCTGCTGGTGAATAAGCTGCCCGATGGCCCACGGCAACGTACTGACCGACAAAGTATCAAACAACGGCGTGCCATGCTCATCCAGCGTCAGCTTCGCAAAACAGCTCCAGCCTTCCCGATCCAGACGTTGTGCCGTTTCCTCTTCACTACGCGGATTAAACCCCCATTTCTTTTCAGCGATATGACTTAAAACAGCCCGGTCAAACAACCCCAGATAAAGGGTGTATGTGGTTTTTTTGTAGGTATCGATACCAAGACGGGGTTTAAGCTGGGTCGCGATCCATGGCAGCAAAAAGTTTTGTTTTTCATGGAACTCATCCACTTTGACTGCCACTGAAGGGATTGGAGATTCATGTTCATCCGGCACGGCATAAGTGCGGAAAAATTCAACCTGACTCCAGGCTCTGAGTACCTGAACTGCTTCTTGTTGGGGGGTCATTTACCTAACCTGAACTGACAATATGAAAAATAGACCCAAATGACCTGAAAATGTATGTTCAGCGAGAATTGATTGGCTTGAGGTCAATTGGGTGAATAACCTTTGGTTTTATCTCAACCACAAAGCAAAAATAGTACGCGATAATATGCGCAGATGAAAAGCGTAACCCTAAAAAAGAGAACTGTATTCAACGATTTCTTATTCCACGCCGGATATCACTCAATCACCTGAGCGCGTGTTTCACGGTTTAAAAGTTTGAGAATGATCTGGCAGACAAGGACGCTTCCCTTGGGCTTCAACACGATTCTCAATTTGATAAACGGTTTTTCTCAATTTGACATCAGCCAGCATTAAAAACCTAAGATATTGAAAAATAAAAACTATTTTTCTGGCACATATTCTGCTCTGTCTCCTGTACAACACACACAGGAGATACGACCATGGAACTTCAAAAAATCAATAATAACGACATTCATCTGACACTACAGTTCAACGGCAATCTGGATGCAGATGGTACCCGCAACATTCAGCCGGTAATTGATGACATTATCTGGGCTGAGCCTCACCGCGAAGTAGAACTGGATTTCAGTGACGTCCGGTTTATGGATTCTTCCGGTGTTGGCGCTTTGGTTTACCTTTACAAGCGACTGGTGGAAAAGAAACGCAACATGCGGCTGGAAAATGTGTCCGGTCAGCCACTGGAAATCATCCATCTGCTGAGGATCAGCAAAACAATCGCGGTCAATTCCCGCACCCACTGAAAGTCATCTGACATCAGAAAAGGAGAATCTGCATGCATATCAAATGGTCTGGCATAAATATCAACATTGTTGCTGCTCTTCTGGCTCTTTTGCTTCAGGGATGCGCCAGCTATCCCGGTGCAGGTCAGGGAGGCATGGCCGAGCAATACATGTCTGCAGAATTCTCCCCGGTGATGCCGGACGAACCGCTGGGGCCGGAACACGGCCTGCGCTTCGACTGGCAGCTGGCAAAACTTCATCTGAACAGTCTGATTCAGGAAGGTGCCAAATGGTGCTTCCCTGCCACAGTCGTTCAGGCACAGGAAACACAAAACCGTATCGCCCGCGAAATCAGCGGCGGCTTACTCACCGATGCTGCAAATGATTTGATAATTCTTCGCAAGCGTCTGAATAAACTGGAAAATCAATTGGGTTATGTCACCCGGCACGCACGCTGTCAGCCACCGGCAAACGAGCAACAATTCCGTCAGCAACTGACCCGGATAGATGAAATCTATCAGTTGCTGAACAGTGACAACCAGTTCGCACTCAATTCCTATGCGATTAATCCGGTTTACATGGGAAAACTGGCGCAGGCGGTGATGCTGCTGCGCGAAGATACACATCTGTCTCTGGCAATTACCGGCCATGCAGACAATCAGGGGACCGAGGCACATAACGAGAAACTGGCGATGGAAAGAGCCAGACAAGTCAAACGTTACCTGATGATATTCGGCCTTGAACCCAACCGCATCAAAACCGAATCGCTGGGTGAATCCCTGCCGCGCTACAAAAGCGATGCACCGGAAGCCCGCCTGACCAATCGCAGGGTCAGTATTGAAATCCTGTCAGAGCAACAGACAGGGATGAACGTCAGTCAGGGAGAGCTATAAGATGAAAACCATTTACCAGTCATTACTGATTTTACTGCTGGCATGCAGTATCTTCCCGGCCCGGGCAAACACAGAGACGATTCAGATTGGCGATCTGATTCAGGTCAACCTACCGGGAGAAGAAGCACTCAACCGCGGCTTTCAGGTCGACAAGCGCGGCCGGATTACCCTGCCGGAAATCGGCCCGGTTTATGTCGCTGGCTATAACGAAGCGCAGCTGAATCAAACCATTATGGATGCGCTGAACAAAGTCTTCCGTGATACATCCAATGCCAGCATTTTTATTGCTGAGCAACAGATGATTATCTCGGTTCAGGGCTATGTCACCTCTCCCGGCGAGTATACGCTGCCCAGTCACGCCGGGATTCAGACGGCGCTGCATGCCGCAGGCGGCGCACGGGCCGGTGCACAGCTGGATAAAATGCAGCTCAAGCGCCGGGGCGATAAACAGGAATTCAACTACAAGAAGTTTCTCGACAGTGGTGACGAGTCGGTGCTGCCTGCACTGCGCTCCATGGATGTGCTGTTTGTTCCCGCATCGCCAATCGTCGGCAACATTGAACAGGAATTTGATGCGGCAAAACTGGCGAACGCCGGTGACAGTGCCGATTCCAAAAGAGCCATCAAAGTCTTCGGTGAAGTGAACGCCCCAGGTTCATTCTCGTATAAAGCCAACAGCGATCTGGTCGATATTCTGATGCGCTCCGGCGGTGTCACCCGCTATGCTGCCGTCGAGCAAATCCGGGTCATCAGTAACAATTCGCCGAAGTTATTCAATCTTAAGTCTTATCTCGATTCCGGCGACACCTCACTGCTACCGGAAATCGCACCCGGCACGACGATTTTTATTCCCAAGCAGGAAGAAGAAATCAAAGCAGGGGCGAACATGGTTTACATCATGGGTGAAGTGGCCCGTCCCGGTGCTTTTGAAGGCAAAAGCGGCGCGACTTTTATGGATATTCTCGCCAACGCCGGCGGCCCGACCCGGTTCGCTGAAGCCCGGCAAATCCGCATTATCAAGGCCGGAGGCGATGTCATTCGCTTTGACCTGACCGCCTACACCGAAGGTTTATCCAAACAGGCACCGCCACCGATTCAGTCCGGCGACGCGATTTTTGTCCCGGAAAAAGTGGATATGAATGAAAAATCATGGCTGAAAGTTGCACCGGACCGGGCAGTCAATGTGATTGGTGAAGTCGTCAGACCCGGACGAATTGAATGGTCTGACGAAATGAACTTCATGGATTTATTATCCCACGTTGGTGGCCCGACGCTGCGCGCCGATACCACCCGGATTGAAATTGTCACCCCGGATCAACCGCTGCTGAAGTTCGATCTGGACCAGTTTATCGCTCAGGGTGCGCCTGCCAATAAGATGCCGGTGATTCGGGCCGGTTCCATTATCCGGGTGCATGATCTGCCCCAGGATCCATCTGACAATAAATCACAGTGGGTCAGACAAAGCTCTGATGCCTCTATCTATGTGTTTGGTCAGGTCAATTCGCCGGGACGTTACCGGTTTACCGATGAGATGCACTTTCTGGATATTTTGTCCGCGGCAGACGGCCCGACCAAAGATGCCGATATTCACAATATCCGGGTCACTCACCGGGATAAACCCTACGCCAAAGTCAGCAAGCTGAACCTGTCTTTGTATTTTGAAACCGGCGATGAAAACCTGCTGCCGAAAGTGAAAACCGGCGACACCATTTATATTCCGGAGAAAGACCGAAACTGGCTGGAACGCTCGAAAGAGTCGACGATCCGCATTCTCGGTGCAATCAATAAACCCGGCCGCTATGTCTTCAACGACAATATGACCATTCTGGATCTGCTGGCTGAAGCCGGAGGTCCGAGTAAATCGGCTTATCTGGAGAAAATTACTATCGTCAATATGTCGTGCTGTCAGAATCAGGCCCGGACTTTTGATCTGGTCAACTTCAGCCAGACAGCCAATATTTACGGCCTGCCGGTATTGCGCACGGGTGATACGATTTTCATTCCCGAGCGCAGTGAAAGTTTCATGGAAAAAGCCCGTCAGGCCTTTGATGATGTCTTCCGGATGACCACCACAATCCTGCTGATAGGAGCCTTGTGATGATTCCTGCAACGCATGCTGAAGTTGAGCAAATCTATCTGGCGGCTGAAATGGCCAAAGCGCGTTCCATCTGTGTCACTGCCTGCCAGACAGGGGAAGGTGTCACGTCGGTTGCCAGTGCGCTCACAGAAAGATATCTGCTGGCCGGGCACCAAACCCTGCTGGTTGATCTGAACCTGTTTAATCCGGCATTCAACGAGATCAATATGCTGCCCGGAGCAGCCACAGAAAAGTGGATAGAGCACAAAGAAACATCGCGCCTGTTTACCGGGCTGAGTATCCCCGGTGAGCCGGCAACGCTGCTGCGCTATAAAGATCCGGTGGTTCTTAACACGCAAATGCAAACCTGGCTGCAACAGTTTGATCGGGTCATCGTGGATACCTCTCCGTTACTGAATATCAACCGGGGCAACATCCCGGCGCAATGTGTCGCCAGCGCCTGTGAGCAAACCATTCTGGTCGTCATGGGCGGTGTGACCAGTTCTCACCAACTCAGGAAAGCAATGACCTTGCTCAGCGCTGAGCAGATATCCCTGCTGGGGACGATACTCAATGGCAGAGACCAGCCACCGCTGCGACTGGAATTAATTCGTGAGCTCAACCGGATTCCGTTATTTCCGGCCCGCTTAAAGCAGCGGATTATTCAGTGGCTGATGAAGAGCGATATGCTCTCAACATATGCATAAAGGAGACATCAAGAGGCATATCCGACAGATGTCAGCTAAGGTTATGAATAGTCACAAACACTTTGAGCAGAAGAATTTTATTCAGACAGGATGCATGATGAAATTCAAAACCAAAACCATTCTCGGTATCGCTTTTATTGAGATTATTTTGCTGGTCATCATTGTACTCAGTGCCATCTCTTTTATGACTCAGTCTGCCGAAACACAACTGGTTCAGCGCGCGAATGCCACAGCGAACATTCTGGCCAAAGCAGTCGAAAAAGACGTGTTATCTTTTGACATCAGTTCACTGGATGAGATCGTCCAGGAAGTGATCAAATCAGAAGACATCGCTTATATCCGGATCATTGGCTATGGTAAAACGCTGGTCAGTCAGGGGGATCCCAAAGCGCTTCAGCAGACAACAACCATAGATAAAAGCCTGAATGATGTCGACGATGGTATTTTTGATGTCCGGGTTGATCTGAAAACCAATACCAGCACCTACGGTCATATCGACATCGGTTTCAGTAATCAATCCATCACAACACAAATTACAACCGCCAGAGATTCAATGACGGGCATTGCAACGATTGAAGTTTTGCTGGTAGCACTCTTTTCCTTTTTCATCGGCCATTATCTGACGAAAAGTTTAACCCAACTCACTCAGGCCGCGAAAAAACTGTCACAGGAAGGGCCCGGCTATCAGGTCACGCTGAAATCCTCGGATGAGTTAGGTCAGGTCGCCAGTGCATTCAATCAGATGTCTTCCAGCCTCGCCAAAAGCTATGATGATTTAAAGATTGCCCGTCATCAGGCCGAAGATGCCAGCCAAAGCAAATCTCTGTTTCTTGCCTCAATGTCTCATGAAATCCGGACACCGCTGAATGGTGTCATTGGACTGCTGTCCCTGCTTAAAGAAACTTCTTTGGATAAACATCAGACACATCTGGTCGAAACCGCCAGCCAGTCCGGTTTTTTTCTGATGTCGGTCATCAATGATATTCTTGATTACACCAAGATGGAGTCGAATACCCTGTCTTTGGATCGCAAGCCTTTCGATCTGCACGAATGCATCGATCAGGTGATCAATAGTTTTCGTCCGTCCGCATGTTTTAAAAGTATTTGCCTTGAACCCACGATCACGCCTTCTGTCCCCCAATGGGTCAAAGGCGATCAGTACCGTGTGCAGCAAATTCTGCATAACCTGATTGGCAACGCGGTGAAATTTACCGAACAGGGGAGCATTCAGGTGATTATCCGGGCAGATAGAAACAAAGCAGGTATCTTACTGACCGGCCAGATCATCGATACCGGAATTGGCATTGAACCATCGATGATTGATCAACTGTTTGAAGAATTTACCATGGCAGATAACACCTATTCCAGAACACAGGAAGGTTCCGGACTGGGCCTTGCTATCTGTCGTAAGCTCTGTGAACTGATGGACGGACAAATTTCTGCCGAAAGCCAGCCGGGTGAAGGCTCAACCTTCACGTTTCAGATCAGGCTGGGTGAATCTGACGGCGTGCAGGTCAGTGAGGAACCTGTCACGACCATCAAACCCGAATGGAAACATGCCCGGATTCTGGTGGCAGAAGACAATAAAGCCAACCAAATTGTCATCGAAAATATGTTTTTACATGCCGGTATCACCATTGAACTGGCCCATAACGGGCTGGAAGCCGTCGAAAAAGTCAAAAACGGCCATTTTGATCTGGTCTTCATGGATATGTCGATGCCACAAATGGATGGTATGCAGGCCTGTCAGGAAATCCGGGCCATGGCAGACAAACAAAAGGCAGAACTCCCGATCATCGCACTCACGGCTCATGCCTTGCACGGTGACAAAGAACGATTTATCACCGCCGGATTGACCGACTACTTATCCAAACCCGTCAGGCTGTCGCAACTGCTGGAAAAAATGGCGCTGTACTTAAAAACAGATGAGATTGAAATCAGTACGGATCTGCCGGAAGGATCTTTACAACCGGCGCCGGAAAGCGCAGCAGAGCACCCGGCAGAACCTGACGGACTGGTGGATGAAACCATTATTCAGCAGGTCATCGCCGATACCAGCATTGAAGTTTTGCCGGTCTTGATTGATCACTACGTGGAAGAATGCCAGCAAAGAGTCAAAAAAATCAGCTGTGCAATCAATCACAAAAAGGCTGAATGTCTTAAATTTGAGACACATACATTAGGCAGTTCGGCTCTGGCACTGGGGAACCGTAATCTTGCAGAGCTGGCCAGAAAGATTGAACACCTGTGTATAGACGGGAAAGATGAGGAAGCGTATCAGGCAGGGGAAGCATTACCACAGCTGGCAGCCGACTCGCTCGCCGCCCTGCAGCTGCGGAAAACCATGTCCTGACGGATTCGGTGACTTCGCGACAAAAACAGAGACCAGACGGTCTTCACAATACAAAATAATACCGCAGATTTCTCACCCCGGCCAAACTTGGACTATATATTAAGGAACCAATTGGATATAAATCAGGAAGGTCGATTCTGAATGAGAAACAAAGTATTACTCGTTGAAGACTCCAGCTCGCTTGCCATTTTATACAAACAATACGTTAAAGATGAACCATTCGATTTATTCCATCTTGAAACCGGTGCAGAGGCGATTGATTTCATCAGCAAACAAAAGCCTCAGGTCGTTATTCTGGATTTAAAACTACCTGATATGTCCGGCGAGAATGTGCTCGACTGGATCAGTGAACATGAGATACCAACCGTAGTGATCATCGCCACGGCACATGGGTCGGTTGATATCGCCGTGAACCTGATACAAAAAGGCGCCGATGACTTTCTCGAAAAGCCCATCAACGCAGACAGGCTGAAGACCTCGATCAATCTACACCTTCAGCGCAGTAAGCTGGCGCATCTGGTAGAAGATATGGAACACCGCTACAGCCGGAAAAACTTTCACGGCTTTATCGGCTCATCTCTGCAGATGCAGGCCGTTTACAAAATGATTGAATCGGTCGCCCCCACCACCGCCAGTGTGTTTATCAACGGTGAAAGCGGCACCGGGAAAGAAGTGTGTGCAGAAGCGATTCATGAACACAGCCAGCGTCAAAATAAACCTTTTGTCGCCCTGAACTGTGGTGCGATTCCCAGAGATTTACTGGAGAGTGAAATCTTCGGCCATATGAAAGGTGCTTTTACCGGCGCAACCACGGACCGGAAAGGCGCGGCGTCTCAGGCGGACGGAGGAACTCTGTTTCTGGATGAATTGTGCGAAATGGAACTGGAAATGCAGAAAAAACTGCTGCGTTTTCTGCAGTCCGGTACATTCACCCCGCTCGGTGGCTCCAGAGAGCAGAAAGTCGATGTCCGGATCATTTGTGCCACCAACCGGGATCCGCTTGAAGAAGTCGAAGCCGGACGCTTCCGGGAAGATCTCTACTACCGGGTCAATGTCGTACCGATAGAAATGCCGCCGCTGCGCGAGCGTGGCAATGACATCATCGCACTGGCACAAAGCTTTCTGGTCAAATATGCGAAGCAGGATAAAAAGCGTTTCACCCTCATCAGCCGGGATGCACAAACTGTACTGAAGAAATACCACTGGCCGGGTAACGTCCGGCAGCTGCAAAATATCATGCGTAATATCGTGGTACTCAATAATGATTCGACGGTCAGTGTGGAACATCTGCCGGATCAAATCAAACAGAAACGCCCGCAGCCGGGCCCGCCCCAGAACGGCGCAGGTAAAAATACCAACCGGCAAGCCGTTGTAGATGCGATCCACGAGACACCAGCGCCACCACAATCACTTCAGGAGGTGACGCCTGTCCCCGTTCCCATTGTCACAGATACCGCCGTCACGGAGGGCACACCAATGACGGATCCGGCGACAGCACAGACACCCCCCCCCAACATCCGACCAATGTGGCAGGTGGAACGGGAAACAATTCAACAGGCGATTGACTATTGTGATGGCAATGTACTGAATGCCGCGGTGCTGCTTGAACTCAGCCCGTCAACGGTTTACCGGAAAAAGCAAGCATGGGAAACAGAGCAGGATGAATTTATTTCAAAGGAATGAGATCTGGCTGGTACTGGACAGCCGGGTCTTTGGTGGCATTGAAAGCCATGTACTTCAGCTGGCCTGCGGTTTAAAAGTGCATCGCCCGGTGCGGATTATTTTGCTGAAAGCGTATCCGGACAGTCAGGAAATGATTGAAAAACTCAGGCTGAATGACATTCCTTTTACCGTATTGTCTGAATATTTTCCGCATCATAAAACGCCCGCGGCTTTAAAACAGGCCATTCATCGTTTTCGCCCGGCAGTCGTTCATGCGCACGGCTATAAAGCGAGTCTGTTATGTAAGCTGGCCAGGCGCACCTCGAAAGAAACATTCAGACAAATCTCCACCTTTCATGCCGGTGAAATTCCCGCTGGCCGGGTCAAATGGTACGACATGCTGGACCGGATTACTGCATTCATGTCCGATCAGAGTCTGGCGGTCAGTCAGTTGATCCAGCAACGAATTCCCTTCCGGACAGAGAAGGTGAATAACTTCGTGGACACGGAAAGCTTACCCGTCAGTCAAGGGCAGCAAATCGCTTTTGTCGGCCGTTTAAGTTATGAAAAAGGTCCGGATTTTCTGCCGGAAATTACCCGGCTGCTGCCGGAAGTCAACATTCACTGTTATGGCGATGGTCCGCTGTTCAGCCAGCTCAGCCGCTCCGGGCAGCATAATCTGATTCTTCATGGTCACAAAAGTGCTATGGATACATTCTGGCCGGATATCGGTCTGCTGATTATCTGCTCCAGAGCTGAAGGTTTACCTATGGCAGCACTTGAAGCAATGGGCCGTGGCATTCCTGTCGCAGCAACAGCGGTTGGCGAGCTGCCCGAACTGATTCGTCACGGAGAAAATGGTTATCTGGTCCGGCAGGCACAGGAGTTAGTCAGCTGTATCCAGGACTGGCTGCACCGCTCTGAGGCAGAACGGCGGCAGATGCAATTACAGGCGCGTGAAACCATTGTTCAGCATTACTCTAATCTCACTATGATTCCGGATATGATGAGAAAATATTTTGTTTAATCTGATTCTCATTTTGAGAACAGAAAAAACCAGCCAAGAATCACTTAAAATTCAATAAGATAAAAACATCATTTATTGGCACCTCCTTTGCTATATCTCAGTGTAACCAAGGAGGAACCCATGAAAAAAAAGCATCATATCTTGTTTGTTCACTACGGCGATAACTGGATTCGCGGCAGTGAACGCTGCCTGCTGGAACACCTCGCTCATCTGGATAAAAACAGCTTTCGTCCGTTTATCTGGACCAACAGTGAAGCTTTGCATACCGAAGTCAAACGGATGGGGTTGCATAGTGAGCTGTCAGAGTTTCCGCTGCTGTTTGGCTGGCGGAAACCGCGGATTGACCTGCTGGCCTGGTTCAGATTAGTGAAACAGGGCATGCAGATGATTCGATCAAATCAAATCAATATGATTCATCTGAACAGCGCAGCCCCCTGTCAGTGGATGAACTTCAGTGCCAGAATGATGAATATTCCGCTGCTGACTCAGATTCACACCGATTACCCGGCCCGTGACCGGCTGACACTCGGGCTGCATTTTTCACCCAAAATCATCGCGGTCAGCAGTGCTGTCACCCGCTCTCTGATTCGTGATGGTTATCCGCAATCCCGGCTTTCCGTCATTCATAACGGAATCGATACGGAACGCCTTTCTGAGTATGCTGCCGTCGATATTCACGAGTATCTTGATTTACCTGAAGATGCCTTTGTTTTTCTGACCGTTGGTTCACTGATTAAACGTAAAGGTATTGACAGAATCCTCTCTGCACTCAGACACGTGGCACTGGAGTATCCGCAAACCCATCTGGTTGTGATTGGTGACGGGCCATTACGCAAGAATCTCGAACTGATTGCAGATGAGCTTCATCTGACAGAGCAGGTCCATTTTGTCGGCGAGAAAGACAATGCCATGGGCTGGATGCGGGGTGCTGATGCATTCATCAGTGGTGCCAGAAATGAACCTTTCGGTCTGGTGATTACTGAAGCGGCACTGGCTGAGCTGCCGATTATCGCGCCGGAAACCGGCGGTATTCCGGAAATCATCAGTCATAAAAAGCACGGTCTGTTGTACAAGAACACCGGTGTCAAACCCATGGTTGATATGATGCGTCTGCTGCTGAAAAACCCGGCAGCGGCCCGGAAACTCGCCCAAAATGCCAATGCGCATATCCGCAAAAATTATACGATTGAGCATAATACTCAGGCGATTGAATCCCATTACCGCAAGGCGCTTGCAGCCCGTTACATCCCCAGTCTTTCATGGTTTGCGGCCTGCCGCCCGATCAAAACTTACGTGTCTAAACGACTGTTTCAGGGAGGCTGATATGGCAGCACAACACGGCCCGGAGAAACACAGCCCGGTACAACATTGTCTGGTTTTTGATCCAATTGCATTCAAGGGGGGCTCCAAGATTGCCACCCGCGAAATCATCGCGTTATGTGACCCAAAAAAAGTCCGTTTCACGATCGCAACAAGAGACCCGGATTCATGGCGGGAAAGTGCACGGCAGGCAAACCATATCCGGATTATCGCTCTCCGGTCTGCCGGGCAATTCAGCCGGGCAACACAGGGCATGGCTTTCTGGATGAAGCATTTGATCTACCTGATGATGTTATTGCGTCTCCGGTTCTCTGCCGGTCCGTTTGATACCCTGATTGGTGCATCCGGACCCGGCGTGGATATGGCCCTGTATCTGTTGAACAGCCTCTTCAAATGCCGGATCATTCAGCTGATACACGGACCGGTCGGGCGATCACGGGCCACAGGCCGCGCTCTGATGAAAGCCGATCAGGTTTTTTTTCTCGCGTCAGCCCGCAGCAGTATGGCGGATGCTATCCGGGCCGGTTACCGGTCAGGAACCCCGGCGGATAAGGCAGAAGCCCTGACCCGCAAAGCGCTGTCATCACCTCATTTTCATCCCCTGACCAACGGACTCAGCCAAAAAAACTGGCCCACACCCTGCCAGTACAACCAGCCAACATTATTCTGGTGTGCCTCTTTACTTAAATGGAAAGGACTGGATTTACTGCTCGAAGCACTGAAAAGTTTTGCCGGTGAACAACCTCAGCTGTCAGCCAATATCTGTTTTATCCGGCCCAAAGATTCTTCCCTTGAAGTCAGTCAGGCTCCACAGCGTATGGAACGGGTCTATTGGTTTCACGATCCGGACAATCTGGACCAAATCCGCAGTCAGAGTAATATTTTTGTCTCCACCAGCAACAATGAACCCTTTGGCTTGTCCGTTCTCGAAGCAATGGCTGCTGAAATGTGCGTCATTATTCCGCGCGATAATGCTTACTGGGATACCGTATTAACCCACAATGTGAACTGTCTGAAATACCAGCCAGATGATCCGCAAAGTCTGGCAGAAGCCATCCTTCAGGCGGTCCGTCATCCGGCTCTGATTCAACGTCTGGGTCAGTCTGCGGCCAGACAGGCTCAGGATTATCAGGCCGAGATCACTTATCAGCCGGCAGCTGACTGCATTCAAAACCCGCATACACCGGTCGGTTGCAGTCAATTCCCTGCAGGAGAGACGCAATGACCCGAAAAACCGTCCATTCCATGCTGATTTACGGGACCAGCCTGCTGATGATGAAAGGCCTGTCACTGCTGATGCTGCCGGTCATGACCCACTATATGGATGCGGGACAGCTGGGAAAGCTGGAGTTGATCGCCAGTATCGGCGCTTTTCTCGGTATTTTGTCCACAGCTGCCATGCATGAAAACCTGTATCGTTTTGTCGGCCATCTGACGGATCAGCTCAAACGCTTTCATCAGGCGGCAGGATTAATGACATTTTCCATGCTGATAGGCACCGGCATTGGTGTGCTGCTTCTGACAATATTGCTGACGTTGCCTGAAGCATGGTGGCAAAGCATTCCGCTGACGAAAACTGAGAGTGCGCTATTGATACTGGCACTTGCTTTTGAAGGCCCTGTTTCTCTTCATCTGGCGTGGCTGCGGATGAATGACCGGGCAACCACTTTTTTCAGTGTCAGCGTGCTCACAACTGTGCTGCAAATTATGATGATTACCGGCGTCTTGCTCTGGCATCCTTCCGTCACCGGTATTTTACTCGCCGGCACAGTCACCCGCTATGTTCAGCTGGTCATTCTACACCGGGTAAACGGTTTTCCGGTCCGCCCGCCCACACAGGCAAAACAACTGCTGGCTTACAGCACTCCACTGATGTTATCCGCCTTAATCGCGTTTGGTCTGAGCGGTGCTGAGCGCTGGATGATTGCCTATGCCTCCGATCTGACAACATTGGGCTATTACGCCATTGCCGCCAAGTTTGCCCTGGCGATGTGTATTTTAGTGCAGCCTTTTGGGATGTGGTGGATGCCAAAGCGGTTTCAGGTGTTATCAGAACAAGGCGGACAAGCGGCTGTCCGGCAAACTCAGGCAGGCATTGTTTATATTCTGGCACTGGCGGTATTGATCTGTTTTGTCGGTCAGATATTTATCCGGCTTGCGCTTCCACAGAGCTATTACCCGGCTCAGCAGTTGTTGATTATGACAATGGTGATTGCACTGTTTAAAGAAATCACCGAGCTGCTTAACCTCGGGATGCTTTACCAGAAAAAAACCGGCGTGCTGTTTCGTCTGAATTTAATCATGACCGCTGGTACACTGCTGACGACGCTGATGCTGATGCATCGCGGGATAGAATGGATTTTGTGGACGCTGGCAGCCGCTCAGGGGATTCGCTGCCTGTGTGTTTTAATCATCGGACAACGCCACCAGCCTCTGCCATATCAGCATACGTCGCTGGTATGCCTTCTGTGTATGAGCGGGATATTTCTCAGTGCCGCGTGGTTTGTCCAGGCAACCCATCTCCGGCTGTTGCTGGCAATCACCGCCCCCGTTTGTCTGATACTTTTTGCCCTGTCTCTGAATTATATCCGGATACCGTATCAGGCAGGGCGTCTGGCTGAAATACGCTCAATGCTGATGCAGTCACTACCACGATTTCAAAAGCGCTTATAGAGACGGACAGGAAAGGAAAGGAGAAGCTGAATGACGATGAGGAAAGAAACCAGCCGGCCGGGAATGGTGATCTGTCTGACCGTCTGCCTGCTGATGGCCGGTATGTGGTATCTGATCCCTCATCCGGTCATTCCTGTCGCCATTGCCATCCTGCCTCTGGCTGCGATGTTTGCCCTGACGCAAACCTTCTGGCTGGTAATTCTGTTTATCATTTTCTCTTTCTTTCGTATCCATGAGGCGATTCCTGCGCTGTTCCCGCTCAAAATCCCCTTGCTCTTGTCTCTTGGTTCACTGGCCGCATTAATGTGGCATGTGCTGATCAGCCGCCAGCTCAAAGTGTACTGGCATCCGTCCCTGACCTGGCTGGCCATTTTCTGGGTACTGGTGTGTGTCGGTATCGTGTTTGCGTCCAACCGGGGCATCGCCCTGAACAACTTTAAAGGGATTTACTGGAAAATCATGATCATGACGCTGGCGACCGTTTGGCTGGTCAATAATGCAAAAAATCTGAAAATGACGACTTTTTTGATCATTGGCGCCGGAATGATCGTCGGTTCGGTCGCAATGAGTAATTCGATTCAGGGCATCGGTCTGGTAGAAGGCTCGCGGGTCACCGTGGGCAGAGACCTCGGCTCAATGCTGGGAGACCCGAACGATCTGGCGCTGGTGCTGATGTTTCCGCTGGCATTTTCCATCAGCCTGAGTACCACCAAAGGCATTCCGTGGTCACAGCGTTTACTTGGGCTCATCGCAACAGCACTGTTAATGAGCGCCGTCATTGCCACACAAAGCCGGGGTGGTCTGCTGGGGTCACTGGCGGTATTCGGCATTTTTGCGTTGCGCCTGATTCGCAGCAAAGTCCTGCTGCTTACTCTGGGCAGTATTGCTGCACTGCTGCTTTACAGTGTTGCCGGTATTTCCGATCGCGCATCCGGGGGAGCGGCGGAAGAAGGCGTTGACGCTTCAGCAATGGGTCGCTTGTATGCCTGGGAAGCCGCATTCAAAATGGCGCTGGACAATCCGCTGTTCGGTGTCGGACTCAACAATTTTTATTCAAACTACTTTTTTTACAGTCCTCACTGGGACGGACTGAATCACGCGGTTCACAGCACCTGGTTTGGCGTGCTGGCTGAAACCGGATTTCTCGGACTGTTCATTTTTGTTGCGTTTATTGTGTCCTTAATCCGGACCGCTTCACGCACACTCAAATCTCTGCCTGAAAACTGCAATCCCCATCTGGCAGCCAATGCTGTCGCCGTTTATGCCGCCCTGATTGGCACCATCGTATCCGGCACCTTCCTGACACAAGGCTTCAACTGGCCGGTTTATATTCTGGCAGCCCTGACTGTAGCCATCGCCCGGATTAGTCAAAACGATTGTCAAAATGAGAATCAAAACCGGCACCAGCAGAAAAATCAACTAACAGACTGATTTTAAAAGCATAAAAACCCGGCACAAGATTTGTAACGTGATGCATACAAGTCCACGATTCAGGGAAATCATTATGCTGAACACAAAGGTTCATGACTTCAAACAATGGCTCAGACATCACCCGAACCCGCGCCACCGGCAGATGTTTCAAACCTTAAAAAAGGTCCGTGCTTTTGAGCTGCCCTCTCCCCGTGTATACAACGGGCTGGTTTGTGGCATTTACACCCTCAGCACCACGGTCAGTTCAACACTGATGCGCTGGCTGGTTTATACACCGGTTTTTCGTGCCAGGGCAACCATGACCGGCCGCCGCCTGTATCTGTACAGCGGTACACCTTATATCAGTGGCCCGTTGCAAATCTATGTGGGGGATGACTGCCGGATTTCCGGACAAACCACCATGACCGGACGCAGCACCTCAAAAAATCCGACATTACGGATTGGTCATAATGTCGGGATTGGCTGGCAAACCACCCTTGCAGTCGGCACGCAGATCATCCTTGAGGATAATGTCCGGATCGCCGGACGGGCATTTCTGTGTGGCTATTCAGGCCACCCACTGGATGCAGCCCGCAGAGCAAGGGGAGAGCCCGATGATGATGATCAGGCCGGTGACATTCATCTCAAACGCGATTGCTGGCTGGGCACCAATGTGTCCGTCAAGCAGGGCGTCACGATTGGTGAAGGCACGATTGTCGCCTCAGACAGTGTGGTCATTCACGATTTACCAGATTTTGTACTGGCTGCCGGGAATCCGGCCAAAGTCATCCGGTCACTGAAGTAAGGAGAACGATATGCGTGATTTTATTGTGTTCGGGGAAGATTTTGGCGGGTTGCCATCCAGCACTCAGCACCTGATTTCCCACTTCCCTGAACATTGCCGGATTCTCTGGGTCAATTCGATCGGATTACGTCAGCCCCGCCTGAGCCGTCATGATATCCGTCGTGCTGTTCATAAACTTTTCAGGGTATCCAAACCGGCATATCAGTACGAAGAGAAACCACCCGCCACCAATATCAGTGTGGTAAATCTTGTCACGATTCCTGCGCCACGCTCGCGCTGGGCACGTACAATTGCCCGTGAGATCATGCAGTACCAGCTGAGAATCATGATCAAAGAGTTCCGCCTCAATAAACCAGTCTTATGGACATCGCTGCCAACGGCGGCTGATTTATGTGGCAAGCTTGGCGAAAGCCATGTGGTGTATTACTGCGGGGACGATTTCTCGGCGCTCGAAGGGGTTGACCATCAAACGATTTCACGGCATGAGGCCGATTTGGTCAGTAAAGCAGATTTAATCCTTGCAGCAAGCCCGGCGTTACAGAATAAGTTTCCCGCTGAAAAAACCTGTCTGCTGCCTCATGGTGTCGATACAGAGCTCTTCTCAACCCCCGTTACACGGGCGCAGGATCTGCCGCAGCATGGTCCGGTCGCCGGTTTTTACGGCAGTTTATCTTCCTGGCTCGATGACACACTGATCGGGCAGGTCGCCAAAGCCTTACCCCACTGGCAGTTCGTCTTTATCGGACCACAAACACAATCACGCCCGTCTTTGCCGGAGCTGCCGAATATTCACCTGCTGGGGCCAAGAGCTCACCATCAGTTGCCCGCTTACTGTCAGCACTGGGATGTCAGCCTGTTGCCTTTTATTCTCAATCAGCAAATACAAGCCTGTAGTCCGTTAAAGTTAATGGAGTATCTGGCAGCAGGCAGGCCAGTCGTCACAACCGACTATCCGGCTATCGAGCCCTACCGGCTTCATCTGAACGTCACCGATAGTGCTGAATCCATGATTGATACACTCCGCAGATATGAATGCAATCCGGACAGCCTGAATATCGCTCCCGCGACAATTGTCCGGCAGGAGAGCTGGCAACGGCGGAGTCATGTTATTTCCCAGTTACTGGAGCTGTTATGAATGAGTTGAAATTTCGCTTTGCAGTTCTGCTTGGTGCAGCATGGCGCAGAAGATATGTGATTGTACTGCCGATTCTGTTACTGCCTTTCGCCGGTGCGCTGATCAGTTCAATGGCACCACTGGCTTATCAGGCACATACCAGCATGCTGATTCAGGAAACGGCGAAGATGAATCCTTTTCTGGAAGATTTGGCCGTTTCAACCATGCTCAATGATCGGATGAGTGCCCTCAGTACTTTGCTGAAAAGCCGTCATGTACTTCTGTCCGTCGCTGAAGAAAGGCAGTTAATCAATCAGCAAATGACGAGCCAGCAAATAGACTATGTCATCGCGAAACTTTCCGGCAGCCTGAATGTAAGAATGCTGGGCAAAGATTTTATCAAGATCGAACTGAAGGCCAGCACCCCACAGGGAATGAAAGAAACACTTCAGGCGGTGAGTGATCATTTTATCGAACAGCTTCTTGCACCAGAGCGTTCATCAATCCGCGATTCAAGCGAGTTTCTCAGTATTCATATTGAGAAAAGAAGAACAGCGCTGGATGACGCAGAAAATGCACTGGCAGAATTTAAAAACCAGTACGCTGCTTTTTCCCCGCAAATGCAGAATCAGATCCTGAATCAGCTCGCCTCTCTGAAACAGTCCTTGTCTGAGAAAGAGGCTGAACTGGCCGGGGTGAAAAAGAGTTTGGGCGGTCTGGATCAACAGCTTTCCAAAACCAATCCGGTTGTAGGCAAGATTGAGGAACAGATTATCCGGATCCGCAGCCAGCTGACGCTGCTTCAGGCCCGTTACACGGATGCTCACAGCTCGGTTCAGGCGAAAAAACGGGAGTTATCCCGGCTGGAGTCAGAAAGAACCAAACTCCTCAGTGAAACCGAGCGCCTGCTGAACAGCAATCAGTTATGGGATATGGCAAGTCACATTTCAGTCTCGCAACAAGGTGAGATGAAACCTCTGCTGATTACTCAACTACAAAATTTACAGGTCACCCGCAGCCGGTTTGAAAGCCTTCAGGAAGAGACCAAGAGCCTGCAACAGATGATCACAAAGCTGGAAAATCAGGCCTTTTCTTTCGGCGATCATGCCAAAACACTGCACCGTCTGCAGCGGGATGTGGACATCAAACGGGATCTGTACGACGAACTGATCCAGCGTTACGAAATGGCCCAGCTCACCGGTTCTCTGGGGATCTTCGAGCAAACCAAACGGGTCAAGATTATCGATTTACCCTACACACCCAGCACACCGTCAAACCTGCCTCTGATGATTTTTGTCATCGCCGGTGGTTTTGCCGGCCTGTTCATCGGCATCGGTATTGCTACATTAATGGAGTTGTTTGATACCAGTATCCGTCGTCAGGACGAGCTGGAATCTATCTGCCAGGCACCAGTATTGACGATTTTACCGAGGATTAGGAGTTGAGCAAATGCGTCCAGTCAAACCATGATTAGCCGGCGCATTTAGGCTCTATTCTTCAATCTTTGTGGAGACAATTAAGGTATCTGGCCTTAACCTCATGGGTGTTTTTATCCATTTATCCCAGAATTTTTTTGTATCCGCTCCCTGCAAACCAAGACACCCTAAAGTACCGGGAAGATTCCCATCTGGATGGATCCCAAAACCATGCCTGTGTGTCGAAAAACCGGGCTTTAATGGAATAAAAAAACCTTTTCCAGTCAATGGATTGATATATCCAGATTCCATATTCGATTTATTTCCCGCTGCAATCCGACGTTTTTCAATCTTATATACACCATCAGGAATCGCACCTTTACCATATCCTCCCGTCACGATCTCAAACTGCGCATCTCCCCATTTCAGATATCCGATCATCCGGCTGCCTTTACCATGCTTACTTTTTATAAATCTGATTTGTATCGGCATTTTTGGTACTCTCAGTTAAATCTTTAAAATAACGCCAGTAATCCAAGGGTAACTGATGTGTTTTTCTTACCCTGTTAAACAGATCTGGATTTGTCATTTGAATTTCAGATAGGTTTTCATATAAACCCGATAAAGCAGAACCATCCAACAACTGAGACAGTTTAAATAACACCTTAAGCGCCTCTGCATCAGTCATGGCATAAACAGAGAGAAGTGCATAAAAAGGGTTGGTCACCGATACCCATAAAGAGTTATTCTGTACCAGTTCAGATATATTGGTATTCGAGTGTTGAATAAACCGGTTAATATATCGGGATTCCTGTGTTCTTTTCGCCAGTAAATACTCGTAATAATATTGGCTCGTTTTATCCGTTGTTTGCTGATAATCCATTTCAATTTCTTTCAGCAAAGCCTCTGATAATTCCAGATTTGATAAAATAATAAAACCTGTCGGCCTGTTTTGCTCAATATAGTGATGATATATATTGTCTGCTATATTCTGTTGGGCATAACCGCCAGTCGGCAACAAAAAAGTCAGGAACCCAAAAGCTATATACAAGACAGAACAGCAACTTTTATTCATCGAAACTCTCCAGTATGTTTTTTGACGAGTAGTACGATCGTGGCTTAGTCCAACCAGCCTCCCTGATCCCAGTTATCATATCCCATCGTTCCGGATGACTTATGGTTCCATATGATTTCTTTGTAACTTAATCCAATCACTTCATGCATTTCATCCTGATGTTTTTTGATTGTATTTGGCAATGAAAAATCAATACTGGAAATGATCGCTTTCTTTAATTCAATCGAATAAAACTTCTCGTTATAGCCTTGCTCATTCGTACGATAAAAATTTATGGTACAGTCCAGATGTTCTTGTTTTGCAAATGCAGTTGAAAGGAGCGGAGTTGATTTATCAATAAATTTAGTAATAAATATCGGTGTATGCGTTTTTCCGTGTTCCTGAATATCTTTAGATAGATGATGTTCACATTCAATCAAAGAGATTTCATCCGAATGAGTTTCCTGATATTTATTTCCCATTGAATCTTTAGTGTTACATCCACTGGAAATCATACCCTGTTTTTCACCATTAATTGTGATATACGCTACGTGTGCCATTTGATCATCACCTTAATTAAACTCAAATGGGAATATTTTATGATTCACAGAGCATAATGGCTATCCTTATTATTTATTCATCTAATACAATATGATATCTATTCAAATTCCTCAGATGATTAAGCGGGTTGATTATCAGTATCAGTCATTCCGGAACACGCCCTGGCCCGCTTCCCTATTCTCAATAAGAAAATCACTCCGATTCTCAAATCCGGAAAATCACATTCATCCGGAAAAACAAACCATAACTAACTGAATTAAAACATAAAAAAAATTGGCACATTCAATGCTACCTGAAGGACAGAGAAGAAAGTCACAGGAGTCTTAATTGATGCAGCCAACACCACAACAAACAACAACCATTCATGTGGTTCAACACTTATCCCCCGGCGGGCTGGAATGTCTGGTTCTGGAATTACTCCGGCTGGCCTCACCCTCTAATCAGGTTTTGATTGTCAGTCTTGAAGGAGAACACCAGCAGGCACTGGAGAAATGGCCGAGACTCAGACCATTCTCGGGGCAACTGCACTTTCTGGGAAAATCATCCGGCTGGTGTAAAACAACATTATTCCGGTTGAAAGCACTGTTTAAAACTACCCGGCCGGATATTGTGCACACCCATCATATCGGTCCGTTAATTTATGGCGGCATCGCTGCTAAGAGTACCCGGGTTCCGGTTTGTATTCATACAGAACATGACGTCTGGCATCTGCAAAACTGGCGTCATCGTTTGCTCGAAAAAGTGGTGCTGAACTGGGTACGGCCTGTACTGGTTGGCGATGCAAATCAGGTCACACAAACCCTTCGCAGCTATTTTAACTATCCGGATGCGCTGACCATTAAAAACGGCGTCGACTGTGAACGCTTCACTCCTGGCGACAAAACATCAGCCCGGACGACACTTGGTCTGCCTGAAGCCACTTATATGATTGGCTGTGCCGGACGTCTTGAATGGGTCAAAGGACATGATCAGATGATCAAGGCCTTCAAACAACTGCCGGAAAATTATCACTTAGCCATTGCAGGTCAGGGCAGTCAGGAAGCGCAGCTTCGACAGCTTGCAGATGAAAGCGGCCTCAGTCAACGGGTGCATTTTCTGGGGCTTGTCGATAACATGCAAACCTTTTATCAGGCGCTTGATTTATTTTGCCTGCCTTCCCGTAGTGAAGGTTTTCCGCTTTCACCACTTGAAGCGCAGGCTTGCGGGATTCCGGTCGTTGTCACCCATACCGGCGCTTGCGAAGAAACCCTTTGTCAGCAGACCGGAAAGCTGGTCAAAGCCAACTGTGTTTTCTCCCTGATTCAGGCCCTGAAAGATGCAGAAACAACCGTGCTCAGCACCTCTCCAAGAGCGTATGTTGAAAAACACTGCAATATTCAGCAGATGGTGGCCGCTTACGAATCAATCGGTCTGGAGGCGATGAAATGACGATACTCATGGTCACATTCTGGGTTGCTGCCGGTTTGATTATTTATCACCATTTCGGTTATCCGCTTTGGCTGAGATGGTATGCCGGCAGGCATCCCGGAGAAAAAATATCATTAGCCCGCCGGGGTTATCAGTCCAGCGGGGCTGATGAAGAATTACCCACGGTGACAGTGCTGATCCCTGCTTACAACGAAGCCCGCTGGATTGCTGAAAAAATCAGGAATCTGTCTGCGCTCGATTACCCAAAGAAAAGGCTGAAAATTATCATTGCCTGTGACGGATGCGAGGATGAGACAAGCCGGATTGCACAGGAAACCATTCAGGAAGCAATTTGCGCTGAAACTTATTTTGAAATTCATGATTACCCTGAGAACCGGGGCAAAATCGCGATCATTAATCATGAAATGCAGTCATTTGACTCTGACCTAACCGTGCTGAGTGACACCAGTGCATTAATTTCCGTGGATGCGTTGCTGATTGCTGCCCGTCATTTCGAAAATGAACGGCTTGGTGTACTCAACAGCCGGTATCAGTTGCTGGAAACACCGGGTGAAGGCGAAGCAAAATACTGGCACTACCAGAGCCAGATCAAACAACATGAAGCATCAACCGGCGCAACTATGGGTTCTCACGGTGCTTTTTATATCTTCCGGACCCACCTGTTTGAGCCACTGGCACAGAACACAATTAATGATGATTTTATCCTGCCAATGAAAATCGTAAAGCAAGGCTATCAATCACTTTACGACAGTGAGATGCGGGCACTGGAACTGGAGCCGACGTCGCTCAAACAGGATTTTCAGCGACGTCTGCGCATCTCTGCGGGAAATATGCAGCAATTGATTGTTTTGTCCGGGTTACTGAATCCGAAATACGGATTAATCGCCTTTTCCCTGTTTTCCGGTAAAGGATTGCGTTTGTTTATTCCATATTTGATGCTGACCTGTCTGATTTGCAATGTGCTGCTGATACACCATCCATTTTATCTGGGTCTGCTGCTGATACAGATGACTGTGTATAGCACTCCGGCCGTCGCACAGGTCTTTCCCGGCATCCGGCAATATAAACCACTCCAGTGGATGCACTACTTTTTAACCGGTCACTGGGCCAACCTGCTGGGCGGGTTGAGATATTTATCCGGCATGGAAACCAACCGCTGGACCAAAATAAACCACAAGAGGTAATCATTATGTATATGTTTTCATTGACTCAACCATTAATTCATAGCGTCAAGCGCAGCATTGATATTCTGGGCGCGCTTGCCGGGCTGATTGTCTTATCTCCGGTATTGCCGATTGTGGCGCTTGCGATTAAAGCAACATCACCAGGCCCGGTTATTTATCGTCAGTGGCGTGTGGGGAAATCCACACCGGAGCAGGTCAATTTGTTTGAAATGTTTAAATTCCGGACCATGGTGCAAAACGCAGAAGTACAATCCGGCGCAGTATGGGCGACGGAGAATGATCCGAGAATTACCCGCATCGGACGTTTCCTTAGAAAAACCCGGCTGGATGAAATTCCGCAGCTGGTCAACGTGCTCAAAGGTGAGATGTCCCTGATTGGTCCGAGACCGGAGCGTCCGGCCTTCTACAGTAATCTTGAAGAAAAAATCCCGTTTTTTACTGAGCGGACCTACGGAATTTTACCGGGAATCACCGGACTCGCGCAAATCAGTCAGGGATACGACACCTGTATCGATGATGTACGACGTAAAGTAGCTTTCGATCACAGTTATTCACTGTCAATGTATTCATTCAAAAGCTGGCTGCTGATGGATATGAAAATTATCGGCAAAACACTTTTGGTGATGGTCTGCGGCAAAGGACAATGATTTATCTTCCCGGCAAAGAGGCAGAATACCAGACCGGTCTGCCTCTTTGACACCTGCTTTCTGACACATTTCTTCCTGCTCCCGCCTGTATCGCTATCAGATAATCAAAAATGTTATGATCGTTTTTTTAATTTTAAGCTTCGGTGATTGCCATCAAGTATGATCTTTCTGTATATAATAAAAGTATAACCCGGCATGATGACAGTGATTCCCTGCTGCTAATGAACTGAACCTGACTGATAATATTCATTTTTCAGGGAAGGTGTCACACTGAGGCAGTGTAAACCACCTAAACTTGTCAGAAATGTTGCACGATATTACGCTTGGATTAGTATATGCTTATAAGATTCTGGTGGTTAAGGTGATGAATTTGGACCACAATTTAACAAAGCAGATAGAAGAAATATGCGCTGCAAGAGGAGTCAGGCTGACTTCTCAACGCAAACAGGTGTTTGAGTTAATCAGTTCGAGTAACAAAGCAGCCAGTGCGTATGAATTACTTGAAGCACTCAAAAAAAATGAGCCTCAGGCAAAACCACCCACAGTTTACCGGGCGCTTGATTTTTTACTGGAGCAAGGGTTCATTCACCGGGTTGAGTCAACCAACAGTTTTATCTCGTGTTGCTCCTGTAACGCACATAAGCATTTTTCTCATCTTTTAATATGTGATAAATGTGGTGATGTGATTGAAGTGCAAAGTGAGCATTTCATTTCATCACTGGAAGATAATGCAGAGAAACATGGCTTTCAGATTACAAATCACGTAATCGAATCACATGGAACCTGCCAGATATGTTCCTCTGAAATTAACAATGAAACAATAGAAGAAGATTATGCGCGCTGAGTTTGTAAATCCGTTTTTAGCATCATTAATGAATGTCTTAAAGACCATGGCTTCTCTGGAGTTAAAGCCACAAAAGCCCCGGGTGAAAAAAGACGAAATCGCCCGTGGGGATATCTCTGGCTTGATCGGTATGGTCGGGCCGCAAACAAAAGGCTCTATGTCCATCACCTTTGATGAAAGTCTGGCACTTGAAATCATGCAGAACATGCTTGGAGAACGTCCAAATGGTCTGAATGAAGAAGTCACAGATATGGTCGGTGAAATTACCAATATGGTCACAGGGGGTGCGAAGCGAATTCTCGCTGAAAGTGGTTTTGAATTTGACATGGCGACGCCAGTTGTCGTTTCAGGAAAAGGTCACACGCTCCGCCATAAATGTGAAGGTGCTATTATCATCATGCCTTTTTCTTCACAATGGGGAAATGCGTTCATTGAAATTTGTTTTGAGTAAGCACGAATTCAACTTGATTGATAATGATATAAAAAGGTTGGGATTCCCAACCTTTTTATATTCAGGATGACAAATCAACCCGGACTAGCGAAAACGCTTGTACGCATTGATCAGTCCGTTGGTCGAGCAGTCATGCGAAGTCACTTGAGACTCGTCCTGTAGTTCAGGCAAGATGTTATTTGCCAGTTGCTTACCAAGCTCTACACCCCACTGATCAAAACTGAAAATGTTCCAAATCACGCCCTGTGTGAAAATTTTGTGCTCATACATCGCGATCAGCTGACCCAGCGTTTTCGGTGTAATCTTTTTCACCAGTAAAGAGTTCGTCGGGCGGTTCCCTTCAAACACTTTAAACGGTACCAGTTCCGCCACTTCAGCTGCACTTTTGCCTGCCGCTGCAAATTCAGCTTCAACCTTCTCTTTTGACTTACCGAAAGCAAGCGCTTCCGTTTGTGCGAAAAAGTTCGACAGAAGCTTCGGATGATGATCACCCGTTGGATTATGAGAGATTGCAGGTGCAATAAAATCACATGGAATCAGTTTAGTGCCCTGATGAATCAGCTGGTAGAAAGCATGCTGGCCATTTGTGCCGGGTTCCCCCCAAATGACCGGGCCGGTTTGATAGTCTACTGGCGTCCCGTTACGATCGACATACTTGCCATTGGATTCCATATTACCTTGCTGGAAATAAGCGGCAAAACGGTGCATGTATTGGTCGTAAGGCAGAATTGCTTCTGATTCAGCACCATAAAAGTTGTTGTACCAGATACCAATCAAAGCCAGCAGAACAGGCACATTTGCTTCAAACGGTGTTTCAGCAAAATGTTTGTCAACTTCGTGTGCGCCGGTCAGTAACTCAATAAAATTGTCATAACCAATGCTCAGTACAATAGACAGCCCAATCGCAGACCAAAGAGAATAACGGCCACCGACCCAGTCCCAGAATTCAAACATGTTGTCGGTATCAATCCCAAAGGCTTCAACCGCTTTCGCATTCGTAGACAAGGCTGCAAAGTGTTTGGCAACCTGAGATTCATCATTCGCAGCTTTCAAAAACCATGCACGGGCGGTATGTGCATTTGTCATGGTTTCCTGTGTGGTAAAAGTTTTCGATGCAATCAAAAACAAGGTTGTTGCAGGATTTAATCCTTTCAGCACTTCTTCAACATGTGTTCCGTCAACATTGGAAACAAAGTGCATTTCCAGCTGGTTTTTGTAGGGTCTTAATGCCTCAGTCACCATGTAAGGCCCCAGATCTGAACCACCGATACCGATATTCACCACATCGGTAATCGCTTTACCGGTGTATCCTTTCCAGTCACCGGAAATAATACGCTCAGAAAAACCTTTCATTTTTTCCAGTACCGCATTCACTGCCGGCATGACATCTTCACCGTCGGAATAAACAGGCGAGTTACTCCGGTTACGCAGTGCGACATGAAGTACTGATCGGTTTTCAGTCAGATTGATTTTTTCACCGCTGAACATCGCTTCAATCGCGCTTTTCAGATCAGCCTCATCAGCTAGTTCTAACAGGAGTTTCAGCGTTTCTTCGCTAATCAGGTTCTTGGAATAATCAACAAGAATATCATCCCCTAATGTCAGAGAGAACTTGTCAAAACGTTGCGCATCCTGTGCAAATAAAGTACTTAAATCAACATTCTTTACTGATTCAAAATGAGCAGAAAGGGCTTTCCAGGCCTTTGTTTCTGTCGGATTAATATTTTTTAACATGGTCATTTATCCCGATGATTGAATTAGTTTTACACCTCAGACAACCCGCGTTGCCATCTCAGTCTGAAAATTAACGATTCGCTGATTATACTTAATTTTTGTTGCGAAATTATGTTTTATCTCAAATCGTGTGAATAGATTTTTCTCTGCCAAAAACAGTGAATACCGCTCAGAGCATCAACAAATACCAGAAATACAAACAAAATCAGAATGCGATGAACTGAATCAACCTGCTCAACAGCATGATTAACATTGTATGGTAAGTGTGTTTTACTCACCATAAGTTCAACATTGGTATCAACAATTATTCTGATAGGTATTTGTTATGTGGTCTCAAGTCACTATCCGAATTCCCGCGAAACGCCGGGGATTCCATCTGATAACCGCAGAAATTGTGCAGCAATTGCCTCAGCTGTCTTCTGTTTCTGTCGGCATGGTTAATCTGTTTATTCAACACACGTCTGCCAGCCTCACAATCAATGAAAATGCAGATCCGACAGTCAGAACCGACATGGAAGCGCATTTTGACCGGTTTGTACCGGAAAATGCGCCCTATTATCAACATACATATGAAGGTGACGATGATATGCCCGCACACATTAAATCGTCGGTTCTGGGCTGTAGTCTGATGATACCGGTCACAAACGGGCGTCTTGCATTGGGAACATGGCAGGGAATTTATTTAGGTGAACACAGGAATCATGGCGGACAAAGGACAGTCATTGCGACGATTCAGGGAGAGTAACCTCCCTGACTTATTTCGTGACAATAATTAAACTGATACTTTTAAAGCAGCCTATTCATCATCAATATCAAACGCAGGCCCGGCGTAATTATCAAAGCGGGAGAAATGTCCCTGGAATGTCAGCCTGACCGAACCAATCGGGCCGTTTCGTTGCTTACCAATGATAATTTCAGCGGTACCTTTCATGGAACTATCCGGGTGATACACTTCATCCCGATAGATAAACATGATTAAGTCGGCATCCTGCTCTATCGAGCCGGATTCCCGTAAATCTGAGTTAACCGGTCTTTTATCAGCCCGTTGCTCCAGAGAACGGTTCAGCTGAGACAGTGCAACAACCGGGATGTTGAGTTCTTTTGCCAGCGCTTTTAAT
This sequence comes from Vibrio aerogenes, assembly GCF_024346755.1. Lineage (NCBI taxonomy): Bacteria > Pseudomonadati > Pseudomonadota > Gammaproteobacteria > Vibrionales > Vibrionaceae > Vibrio > Vibrio aerogenes. The sequence goes on from NZ_AP024861.1 coordinate 3,544,757, forward strand.
GAGCGGGAAATTTCCGCAATTTCCAGTGTCCGGTTCTCAGACATAGCAGGCACCCGCATCAACTGTAGATAGTCGACCATAATCATGGAAATCCCACCATATTCACGGGCAACCCGGCGGGCACGGGAGCGTAATTCTGTCGGTGTCAGCCCGGCGCTGTCATCAATCAGAATATTTTTCTTCTCCATCAGCATGCCCATCGTGGACGAGATTCTCGCCCAGTCTTCATCATCCAGCTGTCCGGTTCTGATTTTAGTCTGATCAACACGCGACAACGAAGCCAGCGTCCGCATCATGATCTGCTCCGCCGGCATCTCCAGTGAGAAAATCAGAACGGGTTTATCCTGAGACATGGCTGCATTTTCACACAAGTTCATGGCAAAAGTTGTCTTACCCATCGAAGGACGCGCTGCAACAATAATTAAATCAGAAGACTGTAAACCCGCGGTTTTTTTATTCAGATCGGTAAAGCCGGTCGTCACACCAGTGACGCCATCCTGAGGACTCTTATACAGCTGTTCTATGCGTTCCAGCGTATTTTCAAGAATCGTATCAATACGCTGAGGGCCTTCGTTATCACGCGTTTTGGACTCAGCAATCGCAAAAACCTTACTTTCGGCCAGGTCCAGCAAATCATCTGAATTACGACCCTGCGGATCATAGCTGGCATCCGCAATCTCATTCGCGACACCAATCAGTTTACGAACCATAGCCCTTTCAGACACAATTTTGGCATACGCTGTGATATTTGCAGCACTGGGGGTGTTCTTCGCTAAATCGGTTAAATAGGCCAGACCACCAACATCTTCCAGCTGTTCTCTGAGTTCAAGATGCTCTGATAGGGTGATCAAATCCAGTGGATGGCCACTTTCCAGAATAGACTGAATCCCGTCAAATATCAGACGGTGCGGGCGGCTGTAAAAATCATCTGCGATCACAAATTCAGCAACCGTATCCCAACGCTCATTATCCAGAAGCAATCCGCCTAATACGGATTGTTCTGCTTCCAGGGAATGCGGCGGCGTTTTAATGGCTTCAACCTGAGCATCCACACGTTGACGTGCTCTGTTTTCAAATCTGGGTTCGGGCATGACTCTACTCAGAAAAATCAAAAGGCGTATTATACCGGGAAACAGGCTTTATGACATTTGTAATTATATCAGGCAACCTTAAGAATATTTACCTGATACTGACTGAGTATATGACGATTCGGATTAACATGCAGTTTTATGACTGGCAGAGATCTGAAGGCAGGCAGTGACACACCCCTGGCGAATAGTACTGAATGTTTGCATCGGTTGTATGACATTTAACATTCAGGCTAAAGAGAACGATTCATCTCCTCAAAATACGGATGAGACCGCACTATTTACAACACAGGTAGATTTCGGCTACCAGAGACATACCGGTAATAAAGATACAAAATCCCTGAATTTTAACCTTCAGGCAGAATATATCCGTGGAAGGTACCGGACAAATGGCGTCTGGAAGTTTTACCGGCTCTACAAGAATGGCGATGAAGACAAACGCAAATCAAACTATGAATTACAAAGTGACTATAAGATTGGTCCGAAAGGCTATCTGTTCAGTAGCCTGAACGGCATTAACTCAAAGTACAGTGCTTACTTTAAAGACTATACCTTGTCTGCCGGATATGGGTATCAGCTGACGCATACCGAGACATTAACATTCGAGATAGAAATTGGTCCTGGTTACCGCTACCAAAAACCCAATTTAGATGAAATCGACGATGATGATCTGATTTTTCCGGAAACAGTCCAAGAGCCGATTATCCGGACAAACACAAATCTGAAATGGGAAATAATAGACGACCTTCATCTGCTGACTGAAGTGACGATGGTTTCAGGGAAAAGTAATACATTAACGACGACAGACATAAGTCTTGTCACTGACATTACCCAAAATTTTGCAACGAAAGTAACTTATTCACGTTTGTATCACTCTCGTGTGCCCGACGGTCTGAATAAAACGGATACAGCAACCTCAATCAATCTGGTTTTTCACTTTTAAGCAGAATTTTTAAACAAACAGAAAAAAACCCACTATCAGATAGTGGGTTTATATCGTATTACGTCAGTCATTGATATGACGGAGGCAATATGATTGATTACTCAGCAACAACCTGAAGTTTTACTGTCGCAAATACTTCGGAGTGAAGTTGAACACTGATTTCAAATTCACCAGTTGTACGTAGTGCACCTTCTGGAAGGCGAACTTCGCTTTTCGCAATTTCAACACCAGCAGCAGTTACTGCATCAGCGATGTCACGCGTACCGATAGAACCGAATAGTTTACCTTCTTCACCAGCTTTTGAAGTGATGACAACAGCTTCAAGCGCGTTTACTTTTTCAGCACGAGCTTGTGCAGCAGTCAGTTGCTCAGCAACTTTCGCTTCCAGCTCAGCACGACGCTGTTCAAACATTTCAACGTTTGATTTAGTTGCCATAACAGCTTTACCCTGAGGGATAAGGAAGTTACGTGCATAACCAGATTTCACGTTCACTGTATCGCCAAGGCCACCCAGGTTACCGATTTTATCAAGTAGAATAACTTGCATTGCTTAATCCTCTTTCTTAATAAACGGTGCCAATTACTGATGCTTATCAGTATATGGAAGAAGGGCCAGGTAACGAGCACGCTTAATTGCACGAGCAAGTTGACGCTGATACTTAGCGCTGGTGCCAGTAATACGGCTTGGTACGATTTTGCCAGCTTCTGTGATGTAGTTTTTCAATGTTGCTACATCTTTATAATCAATCTCTTGTACGCCTTCTGCAGTAAAACGGCAGAACTTACGACGACGGAAGAAACGAGCCATGGGCTATCTCCTGATCTAAATTTGAGTCATTCACCGTTGTTTGACATTTATGAAATGCAAAACAAACGAATACTAAGTTAATGATGCTTATTCAGCGCTTGCGCCGCTTTCAGCTTCTTCTGCTGGTCTTTCTGCACGAGGCTCTTCACGCTTAGTGCGCTCTTCTCTTGCCTTCAGCATTACTGATGGCTCAGTAACAGCAGACTTAGTACGCATGATCATGTTACGCAGAACTGCATCGTTGAAACGGAAAGCAGTTTCAAGTTCATCAATCACTTGCTGTTCAGCTTCTACGTTCATCAGAACATAATGAGCTTTGTGCAGTTTATTGATTGGGTATGCCAGTTGACGACGGCCCCAATCTTCAAGACGGTGAATAGTACCGCCAGATTCAGTGATAGAAGTCGTGTAACGCTCAGTCATGCCAGCAACTTGCTCGCTTTGATCTGGGTGCACCATAAATACGATTTCGTAATGACGCATTGGTTGCTCCTTACGGATTATTCAGCTTCCACAGTTGGTCCGGTCAGCCAGAGGAAGCAAGGAACGATAATAGAGGACCGGAAATTCAAGTCGACGAATAGTACAGAAAGGAAACGATTTTAGCAAGGAATAATCGTAAGAATGAATAAATTAAGGGCGACCAAATGATAGCCCTTCTCTCCATCTTGTTATGTAGCGCTTTTTAGGGTCTGTTTACTTTCCGGATTGGTATTAATCTTCATCCACAAATTGTGCTTGCAGGTAATTTTCCAGCCCGGTCATCTCGATCAACCCAAGCTGAGTTTCCAGCCAGTCTACATGCTCTTCTTCATCTTCAAGAATATCCTGAAAGAGATCCCGGGAGACATAATCCCGGATATCTTCCGCATAAGCAATCGCATCTTTCAAATCAGGAATCGCATCCATCTCCAGCTTTAAGTCACATGTCAGCATTTCTTTGACATCTTCACCGATATGAAGTTTGCCTAAATCCTGAAGGTTTGGTAATCCTTCCAGAAAAAGAATTCTCTCTATCAGGTGGTCAGCGTGTTTCATCTCATCAATAGATTCATGGTATTCTTTGTCTGCCAGATGAATCAGGCCTTTATCTTTATACATACGGGCATGAAGAAAATATTGATTGATAGCAACCAGTTCATTGCCAAGAATTTTATTCAGATGTTGAATAATGATTGGATCACCTTTCATAACAAACTCCTCTTAAAGTTCTCATTAACTTTAGAACGAATAAGAGTGGAGTCAAATCAGGTGCAAATTAAAAAAGAAGGGAAAGACTAACTCGCTTGCTTATATTTTGCCGCAACCGCATGCTCCAGAACAGCTTTAGCCTGACGGATACACTTTCCACACTGACTTCCCAAAGCTGTACATTTTCTGACTTCTTTTATATCAGTTACATCATGCTCAATAACGAGCTGGTGCAATTTTTTGTCAGAGATACCATGGCAAACACATACAAACATAACTAAATTATCATTAACAAACACTCATGCAAATATAAACGATTATAATTTTCATTTCCATTGATGGGTGCAAATTTTGTTCATTTTATTTCGTTTCTGTCAATCAGCTTTCTTTGAAAACAAAAGAAGGAAGACACAAAGCCTTCCTTCTTTTTAGTGTGATAGCTAATAAATCGTCAATTAAGCGATGATCTTAGCAACAACACCGGCGCCTACTGTACGGCCACCTTCACGAATCGCAAAACGAAGACCTTCGTCCATCGCGATTGGCGCAATCAGCTCAACAATCATCTTGATGTTGTCGCCTGGCATAACCATTTCTACGCCTTCTGGTAACTCAATCGCACCTGTTACGTCCGTTGTACGGAAGTAGAACTGTGGACGGTAACCTTTGAAGAATGGTGTATGACGACCACCTTCATCTTTTGACAACACGTAAACTTCTGATTCGAATTTAGTGTGCGGCGTGATTGAACCTGGCTTAGCAAGTACCTGACCACGCTCTACTTCATCACGCTTAGTACCACGCAGAAGCACACCAACGTTCTCACCTGCACGACCTTCGTCAAGCAGCTTACGGAACATTTCTACACCAGTACAAGTCGTCTTAGTCGTCTCTTTGATACCGATGATTTCTACTTCGTCACCAACTGTGATGATGCCTTGCTCTACACGACCTGTTACTACTGTACCACGGCCCTGGATTGAGAATACATCTTCGATTGGCAGAATGAAATCCTGATCGATTGCACGCTCTGGCTCTGGGATATAAGTATCCAAAGCTTCTGCAAGCTCAACAATCTTGTCTTCCCACTCTTTCTCACCGTTCAGTGCACCCAGTGCTGAGCCCTGAATTACTGGCAAGTCATCTCCTGGGAATTCATATTCTGAAAGCAGTTCACGTACTTCCATTTCTACCAGCTCAAGCAGCTCTTCATCATCTACCATGTCACATTTGTTCATGAAGACGATGATGTAAGGAATACCTACCTGACGACCCAGCAGGATGTGCTCACGAGTCTGTGGCATTGGACCATCTGTCGCTGCAACAACCAGGATACCACCATCCATCTGTGCCGCACCTGTGATCATGTTTTTTACATAATCCGCGTGTCCAGGACAGTCTACGTGCGCGTAGTGGCGGCTTGGAGTGTCATACTCAACGTGTGAAGTCGCGATTGTGATACCACGCTCACGCTCTTCAGGCGCGTTATCGATTGATGCGAAATCTTTCGCTTCACCACCATACACTTTGGCAAGTGTTGTACAGATTGCTGCTGTTAGCGTTGTTTTACCGTGGTCAACGTGGCCGATAGTACCAACGTTTACGTGCGGTTTCGTACGTTCAAATTTTTCTTTAGACACGATCGTGTTCCTTCCTAGTTATGATTCACCCCAAGTTAACGTCATCCAGGGGCGCGCCAGAAATTGCTATTTTATGCGCCAACTTTTCTTAGCGCAATAGATTCGTTATTAATCAACCACGCTCTGCAATGATTGCATCTGCAATATTTTTCGGTACTTCAGCATACTCAGAAAATTCCATTGAGTAAGAAGCCCGTCCCTGCGTTGCAGAACGTAAGTCTGTTGCGTAACCAAACATCTCAGAAAGTGGGACTTTAGAATGAACGATTTTCAGTCCTGCCGGACCTTCATCCATCCCTTCGATGATACCCCGCCGGCGGTTTAAATCACCGACGACATCACCCATCCAGTCTTCCGGAGTGGTTACTTCAACTTTCATAAGTGGCTCAAGAATAACCGGTTGTGCATCAAGCGCACCTTTCTTGAATGCCATAGAACCAGCGATTTTAAACGCCATTTCACTCGAGTCGACATCATGATATGAACCATCAAACAGTGTCGCCTTGACATCCAGTACTGGATACCCGGCTAAAACACCATTATTCATCTGTTCTTCAATCCCTTTCGCGACTGAACTGATGTATTCTCTTGGCACAACGCCACCCACGATTTCATCAACGAAAACAAACCCTTCACCATCTTCTGCAGGTTCCAGTTTCAGCCATACATGACCATACTGACCCCGACCACCAGACTGACGGACAAATTTGCCTTCAACTTCCGTTGAACCACGAATGGTTTCACGGTATGCAACCTGAGGTTTACCCACGTTACAATCAACGCTGAATTCGCGTTTCATACGGTCAACGATGATATCCAGATGGAGTTCACCCATACCGGAAATTAACGTCTGACCTGTGTCATCATCCGTTTCAACACGGAATGACGGATCTTCTGCTGCCAGTTTACCAAGAGCAATTGACATTTTCTCCTGGTCTGCTTTAGAACGGGGTTCAACAGCAATTTGAATCACCGGCTCAGGAAACTCCATTCTCTCCAGAATAACTTTATTATTCTGGTCACAAATCGTGTCACCTGTTGTGACTTCTTTCAGCCCGATTGCAGCGGCAATATCTCCGGCACGAACTTCTTTGACTTCTTCACGCTTATTTGAGTGCATTTGCACAATACGGCCAACACGTTCACGCTTTTGCTTCACTGTGTTATAGACCATATCACCGGAGTTCAGAACACCGGAATAAACACGAACAAAGGTCAATGTACCAACAAACGGATCGGTTGCAATCTTAAAGGCAAGTGCTGAAAATGGTTCAGTGTCATCGGCATGACGTTCAACTTCATTTTCATCGTCATCAACACCTTTGATCGAAGGCACATCCACAGGCGATGGTAAGAATTCGACCACAGCATCCAGTACAGCCTGGACACCTTTATTTTTAAAAGCACTACCGCATGTTGCTAATACAATTTCATTATTCAGTGTACGGATACGAAGACCTGACTTAATTTCTTCTTCAGTCAGTTCACCTTCTTCAAGGTACTTTTCCATCAGTTCTTCGTTGGCTTCAGCAGCGGACTCAATCATATGACTGCGCCATTCTTCGGCCTGTTCAAGCATGTCTGCCGGAATGTCTTCATAGGAAAAGGTCATTCCCTGATCATCTTCATTCCAGTTAATCGCTTTCATCTTGAACAAATCAATCACGCCTTTGAAGTCATCTTCAGCGCCAATGTTTAATTGAATTGGTACAGGATTCGCACCAAGACGATCTTTAATCTGATCCACAACACGTAGAAAATCTGCACCAGCACGGTCCATCTTATTGACGAAAACCATACGGGGCACATGATATTTATCTGCTTGCCGCCAGACTGTCTCTGATTGAGGTTCAACACCGGAAGCACCACAGAAAACAACCACCGCACCATCAAGCACACGCAAAGAACGTTCAACTTCAATCGTGAAATCAACGTGTCCGGGGGTGTCAATGATATTGATACGATGATCGGGAAACTGCGCCTGCATACCACGCCAGAAAGTTGTTGTCGCAGCAGAAGTGATAGTAATACCACGTTCTTGTTCCTGCTCCATCCAGTCCATGGTTGCGGCACCATCGTGAACTTCGCCGATTTTATGAGAAAGGCCGGTATAGAACAGAATACGTTCAGTTGTGGTTGTTTTCCCTGCATCTACGTGAGCACAGATACCGATATTACGGTAACGCTCGATAGGAGTTTTACGAGCCACGATTGTATCCTCTTAACTAAGGTCTACCTTAGAAAATAGATGTACCGCAGGAGAACCCTGCGGTACAGAAGGTATTACCAACGGTAATGAGCGAATGCTTTGTTCGCTTCAGCCATACGGTGTACGTCTTCACGTTTCTTAACCGCGGCACCTTTGTTTTCAGCTGCGTCCAGCATTTCTGCAGACAGACGGGCAGCCATAGATTTTTCACCACGCTTACGCGCAGCTTCAACTAACCAACGCATTGCAAGTGCATTACGACGAACCGGACGAACTTCAACCGGAACCTGGTAAGTTGAACCACCCACACGGCGAGACTTAACTTCGACTGCCGGGCGGACATTTTCAAGAGCTTCTTCAAATACAGCTAAGTGATCTTTACCAGATTTCTCAGCCATTGTATCTAATGCAGAATAAACAATTTTTTCTGCAACTGATTTTTTTCCGTCAACCATCAAGATGTTAACGAACTTTGCCAGCAGTTCAGATTTGAACTTAGGATCTGGAAGGATCTTACGCTGACCAATTACGCGACGACGTGGCATGGATATTCTCCGTTGTCTTCTTCAGGTTATCCAAAACTATACAGTTTCTTCAAAATTAATAATTGAGTGTTTGGCCTTACTTAACGCTTATTTCAACAGAGAAACATTAAGACTTAGGACGCTTCACACCGTACTTAGAGCGACCTTGTTTACGGTCATTTACGCCTGCACAGTCAAGTGCACCGCGAACAGTGTGGTAACGCACACCTGGAAGGTCTTTAACACGACCACCACGGATAAGTACAACACTGTGCTCCTGAAGGTTATGACCTTCACCGCCGATGTATGAAGTCACTTCAAAACCGTTTGTCAAACGTACACGACAAACTTTACGAAGTGCTGAGTTTGGTTTTTTTGGTGTAGTCGTGTAAACACGAGTACATACACCACGTTTTTGTGGGCACGCTTCTAGTGCAGGCACGTTGCTTTTTACAACCTGCTTAACACGAGGCTTACGTACCAACTGGTTAATAGTTGCCATTAACTAGCTCCTGAATTACTTAAAGTAAGCTTGTGAAAAATCTATCCCTATACAATTAGGGACGCAAAATTCTATGCACTCAGGATGAATGTGTCAAGAAATATACAGATCTTTTTGCGGCAAAAATGCATCAGATTAAATAAAAACAACTAGACCCAGGTCATCGAGGCGATGTTTTTAGCCGTCAGATCAACAAAACCTGAATAATCAATGCAACAAATATCATTTCCTGTGTACGGACGAAGTCCTCTTGCATCAATATCTTCAGCTAATGCAAATACATTTTTACCAGATACCATCTGATAAAATTCGTGATTTTGACTGGCACAGTACACACCATCTTCAATGAGAAGAATCGTGTCAGATGATACGATATAAAAAAGTGCCTTTTTGATTGCCTGCTGGCTTTGAATAATATGTAGCATAATGTTCTGACTAAAATGTCAGCACCTTTTTACTGTTGCGAATGACTTGTGAAATTTCGTCAGCAGAGCTTCGCCGGGCCGGGATAATCAACTGAGCATCTTCAAGTCCCAGACGAACCAGAGAATGCCGGCAAGCATGCACATTTTCAATGTCATATAACTCCAGAAGTTTCAACATTGAAATATAATCTTTACCCAGAATAATCGAGGGCTGCTGATTGACCAGCAGACTGGCGACCCCTTCACCCAGAAAAATAACATGAATGTCTTCACTAAAGGCTGAAGCAGCCAGCAACGCATCAAGTCCTTCTCTGCCAGATGAACTCATATGTGGTGGCTGAGAAAAAACAAAAGTCATGTCATTCAAAACTGAACCACCCTGTCTTGTGTCATTAAAGCCTGAGCCAGACTCCCAAGCCCGGCCTGACTGAAATCATCAGCCAGATTGACCGCTGACAGTTCGTGCAATTCACATTCTTCCTGGCTGACGATTCCCCGTCTTAAAGAGGCAGCGACACAGGTTTCCAGGCGAACCTGATGATCACGGGCCAGTTTCTGCCACGCGTTGGCCAAATCAAACTCATCATTGGCTGGCACTGATAACCGGCTTCCGTTTGTCACACCGTCCTGATAAAAAAACACACTCACCAGGATATGTCCTTTTTGTAACAGCGCCAAAGCAAACTGATAGGCACTCCGGGCCGATTGCGTCCCGTAGAGTGGCCCATTCACAACAATCGTGTAAGTCAGCTTACTCAACTTTCATCATCCTCGGTCTTTCTCTGCCTGATATATAAATAAACCGTATGCTTGGAAATATTCAACCGCTCCGCCACCCGGTTAATGGCATCCTTGATATCAAAAATACCTTTATCGAATAGCTCCATCACAATTTGACGGTTTTTTGTGTTGTTAGAAACAAACTTATTGGCATTAATTTCTTCAATTGTTCTTTCTACCGTTTGATCAACCAGCTCTTCAACATCACTTGCAAAGTTAACAGAAGAGGCTGCTTCTTTCGCTTCCTGAGTTGGCATGAAAGACTGAAGTACCTGAGAGAAAGGAGCATCCAGATTAACATTGATACAAAGTAGCCCGATCACACGGTTATCCCCGTTACGGATTGCAACCGTAATGGATTTCATTAAAACGCCACCCTTAGCCCGGGTAAAGTAGGAACGGGAAAAATTGCGCTCAGATCCTTCAATATCTCTGAGCATTTTCAGAGCTAAATCAGTGATTGGAGAACCCACTTGTCTCCCTGTATTTTCGCCATTTGCAATTTTAATTGCTGAGGTATTTAAATCTTCCAGAGAGTGCAAAACAATTTCACAAAATGGTCCAATCAAGCTCGCTAAGCCATCGACAACAGCTTCATAAGACTGAAGAATGATCTTGTCGTGTTCTGTAAAAGGCTTCGCATGTACTGACTCCATTTCTAACAACATATCTGCATTCAATGTCTCAGTTGTAGTCACAGTTATCGACCTTAGAAAAATTCAACAAATTAATGTAAGTTTATCAGAAAATTTTAAACTAAAAGCAAGTAATCTGACTAACTCGTGATTTAAAGCAATTTTGTAACCTGCCACAAAAAAGGCCGGCGCATCATGCACCGGCCTTGAAATGAAACGAAATTCAGTACTATTTTTTAGGTTTAGACTTGGCTTTGTCTTCCGCTTTTTCAACTTTCAGCAACTCAACTTCAAACACCAGTGTTGAGTTTGCAGGAATTGTTGGTGTATCACGATCACCGTAAGCCAGCTCTGGCGGGATAACAAATTTATACTTAGAACCGACCGTCATTAGCTGAACGCCTTCAGTCCAGCCTTTAATCACACGATCAAGCGGGAATGTTGCCGGTTGACCACGATCATAAGAACTATCGAACTGAGTGCCATCAATCAGAGTTCCTTTATAGTGAACCTGAACCGTATCTGTTGCTTTAGGAGATTTGCCTTTACCTTTTTCCAAGACCTGATAAAGCAAGCCGGATTCAGTTTTCTTAACCCCTTTTTCCTTCTCAAATTTAGCACGGAACTCATCGCCTGCTTTTTTACTTGCTTCTGCTTTTTCTTTTGCTTTCTCAGTCGCCAGAGTTTTAAGGCGCTTATCAAAATCAGATAAAGTTGCACGAACATCTTCATCTGTTAACTCTGCTTTATCAGCAAAGGCGTGTTCAATACCTTTCAGCACTAACTCTTTATTCAGGTCAATGCCATACTCTTTTGGCTTATCAAGATTCGTATTCAAATAGTTCGCAAGAGATAAACCAATCGCATAAGCGACTTTATCATTATCTGAGTCAAAATGGGCAGTTGACTGAGTTGCTTTTTCTGATTCGACTTTTTGCTCTGCAGTCGTTGAAGTCGCCTTCGTTTCTTCTGTTTGACACCCTGCTGCCATCATAACAACCGCAGCCAATAATGACACTTTAAACAATGATTTCATTAAATTCTCCAAAATTATTCAGGTAAGCCTTCTGTTATTGCTCAGTATTTCTTGACTTCTATCTATGAGCAACACATTGTTGTACCAATATAACGTGATGTGATTCGATTGTCTTTAGACACACTAAACGGGAATTAAGTTCAATGCGAATATTCTCTCTTTATATCCCCATATTTATTGTCAGCATTTTGTTAAATGGATGCTTTTTCTCTCCCTCTCCGGTTCAACAGTGGAAAGTTTCACCAGAAGGCGTTACAGCTTTTGGGTTGAGCAGGGATGGCCGCTTTGCACTGACCTACTCTCCCAAAAAACAACTTATACTATGGGATCTGACCGAAAATAAACAACTGGCAGATTTAGGTGCTTTAAACCAAAAAGAAAGTACTGTCACAAAAATCAGAATATCAGATAATGATCGATATGCTGTTACTGCCGGACAAACAAACTTTGCAGTCTGGGATCTGGCATGGACTCAGGCGAAAGGTTTATGGTCCATCTCGGATGGCATTATCCGGGACATCGATTTATCTAAAAACGGCACCCGTATACTGATGGGACTCTCAAACGGAAAAGCAATATATGTTGATTTGACAACAGGAAGAAGAATGGAATTTCTTGCGCATCGGGAAAAAGTGAACTCGGTTGCCTTATCAGCGAATGGACACTATGCGCTCACGGGTGGTAATGATTATATCGCTTATTTATGGGATACCAAAACCGGACACGTCCTGAGAAAATTTGACCATGAGCAGCGGGTCGTCCGGGTCGCTCTGCAAAGAGATGGAAAGTATGCATTTACTTCAGATGGAGGTAATCAGGCCAGAATCTGGGATCTTCAAACCGGAAAAGAACTTTCTCATCTGAAAAGTTTTTCAAGACAGCTCATTTTTTCAAGCGCCCGTTTTTCTGAAAGTGGTGATCAACTCATCACCGGCACGCCATCCGGGAATGTCATGGTTTGGAATAGTACTAATGGAGATAAACTGGCAGAGTTTAAAACACAGTTATCTAAAAATACCCGCCCACCACGGGCGGTTGTATACGATGTAGCCTTTAATGAACAAGGCTTGGCAATTTCTGCGAACTCAGCCGGAATAGCTGAGGCCTGGCAAGTAAGTGAGTAATAACATGAGTGACGAGAAAATCCAGATATTAGAGAAACGTATCAATGATCTGGAGTGCCAGATAGCTTTTCAGGAAAATACCATAGAGGCACTGAATGATGCTTTATCTCAGCAGCAAAAAGTGATTACTGAAATGCAGCTCCAGATGAAGTATGTCGTCAATAAGGTCAAAACGATGAGTGAGCCAAATCTGGCTTCACAATCGGAAGAAACACCACCACCTCATTACTAACACAGATGAGTTAACGTAAATAGAAGTACAGAATGATCAGCCCCGCGACAACAAAACAACCACCAATGCGGCGAAGAATATTATTGGATTGCTGAGAAACCTGAGCAATCGCGCGACGCCATCCATCTGGCGCTAAAAATGGGCCGATACCTTCGGCAATCAGCAGCAAGCCGATAGCCAACCAAAAAGCGTGGGACATAGTTGTTCTGTTCCGTAACTATAAAGGCTCCTGAAAGGAGCCTTTATACTATGACATACCGAAGATGTCGAAATATTATTTAGAATGGCTTCCACCAGATTTGTTCATATACTGGAAAAACTCACTTTGTGGATCCAGCACTAAAATGTCACTCTTCTGGCTAAACGACTCTTCATAAGCCTTTAAAGAGCGAAGGAATGTATAAAATTCCATGTCTTTATTGTATGCATCTGAATAAATCTTCGCAGCTTTCGCATCAGCGTCACCCCGGGTAACCCGGGCAGTCTTGCCAGCTTCAGCTAAAATAGTGGCCACTTCTAACTCAGCCTGAGCTTTAATGATCTCCGCTTTTTCACGTCCCTGAGAACGATGTTTTCGGGCGACAGACTCACGCTCAGCTCTCATTCTTTTATAGATTGACTCACTGATCTCATCAGGCAGGTTGATTTTTTTCATCCTGAAATCCACGATGTAAACACCTAAATCTTTCATCGCGCTCTTACGAGTGTTTAGCAAAACTTCTTCCATGATCTGGTCACGCTGACCATCAATTTCCAAAGCCTGCTTCGCAGCTTCCGTTGCAACAACATCTTCATCGGCACTATCAGGCAGGACATTATCATTCCTTGGGCCGGAGACAATCTGCTTAATCTCTCTTGAACCAATCTCAGAACGGAGTACGTCAGTGACTTTTCGTTCCAGAAGCGCCTGAGCTGTCAGTGCATTACCGCCACCGGTTGTCAGATAATAACGTCCGAAATCTTCAATTCGCCATTTAACATAGGAATCGATGATCACATCTTTTTTCTCAGACGTCACAAAACGATCAGCCCGCCCATCCATCGTTTGGATTTTTGCATCAAGCCTCTTCACCCGATCAAATAACGGCATTTTAAAATGCAGTCCGGGCTCATAAATCTTAGCGACATTATCGTCTTTTAAGATACGGCCAAACCTGACCACAATGCCACGCTTACCTTCAGGAATTACAAACAACGACATCAGAAGAACAATAACAACTAACACAATCACAGGGATTATTAACTTACGCATTCTTAGTATCTCCCTTGACGAGTTCCGGTTGAACGTGAAGATGAATCATCGGTCGGCTTTTTCTGCGATTCAAGCTCGATATGATCATATAGCGGAGAAGACTTCAGCTGACGCTTGGTTGGTGCTGTTCCCCCTTGTTCTGCCAGTTTATCAATCGGTAAATACAGCAAATTGCCGGTCGATTTTGAATCAACCAGGATTTTAGAACTATGTGAGTAGACTTCCTGCATTGTATCCAGGTATAAACGGCTTCGGGTTACTTCAGGTGCCGCCTTGTACTCGGGCAGTAATTTTTCAAACTGGGCAACCTGACCTTGTGCTTCGTTCAGGACCCTTTCACTATACCCTTGAGCTTCTTTCTTCAAACGCTCCGCCCGTCCTGTCGCTTTCGGAATAATTTCATTCTTATAAGCTTCAGCTTCACGGATAAAACGGGCTTCATCTTCCCTGGCTGCAATTGCATCATCGAATGCATCTTTAACCTGTTCAGGTGGCCGGGCTGACTGGAAGTTAACCGCAACAACAACCAGACCCATATCATACTTGTCTATGATCTCATTCAGCGTCTCTTGGGTACTTTGACGTATTTTCAAACGCCCACTGGTCAAAATACTATCCATCAGGGAATCACCAATCACAGCCCGAAGCGCTGAATCGGTGGCCTGACGGAGACTATCATCCGCACTTGACACCCGATACAAATACTTATACGGATCTGATACTTGGTACTGAACGTCCATGGCTACCGTCACGACGTTTTCATCCTTTGTTAACATTAACCCGGTCGCACGCAGAGAACGAATCGCTTTAATGTTAACCGGTGTGACTTCATCGATAAATACTGCTCGCCAGTTCAGACCCGGTTCCACAATATGATCATATTTACCCAGACGCAGCACGACACCACGCTCAGCTTCACCAATTGTGTAAAACCCGGAAAATATCCAGACAAGTACGGCAATAATAACACTAAATCCGATGATACTCCCACCCGGAAAAGAAGAGCCTTTACCGCCGCTCCCTTTTTTCCCGAACTTACCACCAATTTTCTGGCTCAGTTTATTAAACACTTCATCAAGATCCGGAGGCCCTTGCTCGCGGCCGCCACGATTACCATGGTCATTATTGTTACCCCACGGGTCTTTATCACGGTCATTATTACCGTTGTTATTACCAGGCTCATTCCACGCCATTAGTAATCTCCATCATTTTGATATGACGTTATACTTTAGCAGTCCTTTAAGTAACTATAAAGTCACGTAAAACCACACTTTCTCTTTTTTCAAGTCTAGACCAATCTGCTTGTTGCATACGAATTAAAATCAACAAATTACCATCCTGGTCATAGGATTCCTGCTGAATCGCTTTTGTCTGAAAGAATAAACTACGCATTCGTCCCTGATGAGTCGGGGGAATACAGAGTGTGTACTGAACCATTTCTTCTGACAGTCTTTCACTTAAAGCGTCAAACAGCAGATCGATTCCTTTTCCTTCAATAGCAGAAACCCAAACACTTTGTGGCACACCTTCATCATCATACTCAATTCTGGGTGCCTGTCCTTCTATGTTGTCAATTTTATTCATAACCACTATAGAAGGAACTTCATCGGCTTCAATTTCAGCTAATACTTCGTGAACAGCAGCAATATTGTCCCGAAATCGCTCATCACTTGCATCTACAACATGTAACAAAATGTCAGCATCCCGGGTTTCTTGTAAGGTTGCCTTAAACGCAGCAACGAGATCATGGGGAAGATGACGGATAAAACCCACAGTATCCGCTAAAACTGCACTCCCAACATCTTTAAGATCTATCTTTCTTAATGTCGGATCCAGAGTCGCAAATAGCTGATCAGCGGCATAAACACCAGCTTCTGTCACCCGGTTAAATAGTGTTGACTTCCCGGCATTGGTATACCCGACTAATGAAATTGTGGGAATCTCTGCACGGTGTCTTGCCCGCCGCCCTTGCTCTCTTTGTTTTGCAACTTTATCCAGTCGGCGCAATATGGCTTTAATGCGATCCCGTAACAAACGGCGGTCTGTTTCGAGCTGAGTTTCCCCGGGACCACGCAACCCTATCCCGCCTTTTTGTCTCTCAAGGTGAGTCCACCCCCGAACCAGACGTGTAGACAAATGCCGAAGCTGAGCTAATTCAACCTGCAGTTTACCTTCATGAGTCCGGGCTCTTTGAGCAAAGATATCAAGGATCAATCCGGTCCGGTCAATAACCCGGCACTGACACAATTTTTCCAGATTACGTTCCTGGGCAGGAGAGAGGGCGTGGTTGAAAAGCACCACGTCAGCTTCTGATAATTGCACAGCCCGTGCAATCTCTTCGGCTTTACCCTCACCGACATAATATTTGGGGTGTGGAGACTGACGACTACCGGTCACAACCTGTAATGTCTCGACTCCAGCGGAATTCACAAGCATTTCAAACTCGCTTAGATCATCCCATTCCCCTTCTTGCGTAAAATTGATATGAACAAGTACGGCTTGCTCACCGGCTTCATAACGGTCAAACAAGCAACCAACTCCTTAATTGTGAATCGTTCAAATTAATCGTCTGATTTATCAGATGGACGATCTGATGAAGGACGTTCGCCACCATGATGGTTTACAGCACGTGCAGGCACAACTGCAGAAATTGCGTGCTTGTACACCATTTGATTCACTGTATTTTTTAATAAAATAACGAACTGATCAAAAGATTCAATCTGTCCCTGCAATTTAATACCGTTCACTAAATAAATTGATACGGGAATACGCTCGCGACGTAATGCGTTTAAGAATGGGTCTTGTAGAGATTGCCCCTTAGCCATTTTTATTTTCCTTATTTTCTATTTCTATTTAATTATTTAGCTAGTGGTATACCAAGCTTTACACAGCCTTTGCATCCGAGCTAAATGAGTAAAACAACATCCTGATACACTCAAGTTATGGTAGTATTTCAACCAAAATTCAAGCGATAGTGTAAAACAGAATGTTCGACACAAAAACGATCACATTATACACAGCGTATTTAATCAGAAGCTATCGAATTCGATATAATTTCATACGCTTGTTCAGCATGATCGCTATCCAGCCAGGTCAAATCATCCCAACTTCGTAACCAGGTCATTTGACGCTTGGCCAATTGGCGAGTTGCACAAATTCCCCGAAAAATTGCATCATCAAGCGTGCAACTCCCATCTAAATATTCCCACATCTGCCGGTATCCGACACACCGGATTGATGGCAAATCCGGATGAAGATCTTTCCGAGCATATAATGCTTTGACTTCATCTTCAAATCCGGATTCCATCATTTTCCGAAACCTTAACTCAATCCGGCGGTGTAACTCTGCTCTTTCTGCGGGCGCAATAGCAAATTGTCTGACTCTGAAAGGCAGCCGTTCCCCTTTCTCCCGGGTCAGCTCTGTCAATGATTTGCCAGAAATATAAAAGACTTCCAGTGCCCGGGACAAACGCTGGGGATCATTCGGATGAATCCGCTCAGCTGACTCGGGATCTACTTCAGCTAAACGTTGATGGAGCGCGTGCCATCCCATCGTCTTCGCATCCTGTTCTATTTTTTGCCTGATTTCTGGATCCGCTGCCGGTAAAGGGGAAAGCCCTTCGAGTAAAGCCTTAAAGTAAAGCATCGTTCCCCCAACTAACAGGGGAATTTTACCCTTTTTTACAATTACATCCATATGATGCAGCGCATCCCGACGGAAATCTGCCGCCGAGTAAGCCGCTTGAGGGTCAAGAATATCAATTAGCCGGTGAGGTGCTTTTGCCAGCTCCTCCGGAGTCGGCTTTGCCGTTCCAATATCCATTCCCCGATAAATTAACGCAGAATCCACACTAATAATTTCCATCGGAAAGGACTGGCATAAACGAATCGCCAAATCTGTCTTTCCTGATGCTGTTGGCCCCATTAAAAACAGGGCAAGAGGTAACTGTTCGTTCATGAATCTAATGTTCTAATGGTAGCTGAAAAATCAGCTAACTGAATAAAATGAGAGTCGTTCAGAGGTAAATTTCCCTGAAAAAGCTGTTCCAGTTCCGCGATTAATTGTATCGCTTCCGATAAAGTGTAGTGCTTCGGTTTACCAGAAGCGATGTAATCAGCAAGCCACGTCGTCATATAGGCTAAAAATTCTTGCTTTTCATCGCTGACGGCAGCACAAGATAACAGATCCGGAATTAATTTTTGTAAGTTCTGTTGCCGCAATGGTTGCGGCACAGTCATCACCATCAGACTATCCGTACTCTTATGTTTCGGCTTGAGCTCAATACCCAGCTGTGCCAGTTCCTGCTGATATTTCCCTGCCGCTTCGATACATTCCATTGAAACAGGAACAGAGAGCGGGACTAATAAAGGCTGTCCTTTCAGCGTTGATTGCCTGACATCCAATTGTTTTCTAATCTTCAGTAAACAAGCCCGGTTCAGTGCAATCAGGCAGCATGATGGCTCAGCATTGACTAAAAGATATTTTCCCTCGATGACAGTCAACGCCTTTCCTAACTTTACAATATCCTTTGTCTGCACTTTCGGTGCATCATCCTGGAGATGATGTGAAACATCAGCCAGAGGGTACTCTTCTGTTTTCATTAACTGCTGATAAACCCGGGCCTCGCCGGCCTTAACATTCATTTTCTTCTGTTCATAGACAGGAGTCTTTCTGTGCGCAGGGGACCTTTGGCCTGGGCCACGGGTCCACTGACCTGAAGGCTGAGATTCCCGGACAGACGGAGGAGCAGACCGGTGAGATTCAGCCCGTCCCGGATACTCTGGTGTGCGCCGCACGGCATCCAGCACCTGGGCTGATAAACCCTGATTTTGCTCACCGGGCTCTTCCTGATGCGGTTCTCTCTGGTGTAGCTGCTCCGATCCTTTGCGGCTGAAAGCAGCCTGATTCACTTCAGGTGCATGAAGATATTGCCCTTCTGCTAAAGCGCTGGTCAGCGCCTGATAAATAAAGTCATGAATTAAACGGGACTGATGAAACCTCACTTCATGCTTGGCAGGATGCACGTTGACATCAACCTGATGTGGGTCAAGGCAGATATACAAGACATAGGCAGCAAACTGTTCAGGCGCTAAAGTTGCCTCATAACTTTGCCGGATAGCATGATTGATCAGCTTATCTTTCATCATCCGGCCATTCACATAACAATATTGTAAATCGCTTTGCTGTCTCGCCCCTTCAGGGGTTGTAATCCAGCCAAACAGGCTAAATCCCTGATGCTCGAGTCCAACCTTTAACATATGGCGAACAAAAGTTTGTCCACAAACAGCCGCAAGACGTTTTTCCTGCTGGATATCAGTATTGGCTGCACGATACTGACGAATTATTTTACCGTTATGCCTGACGCAAATGGTGACATCAAAACGGCTTAAAGCAATCCGTTTCAATACATCGTCGATGTGAGTAAATTCTGTCTTTTCTGTCCGGAGAAATTTTCGTCTTGCCGGTGTGTTAAAAAACAGATCAAGCACTTCAACGGTTGTTCCTGCCGGATGCGCAGCTGGCTGGAGCCTGACAGCCATATCCCGGCCTTCACTGTGTGCCATCCACGCTTGTTCCTGATTCTCAGGACGGGATGTTAAAGTCAAACGGGAAACGGAGCTGATACTGGCCAATGCTTCTCCGCGAAACCCAAGACTCACGATTGCTTCAAGATCATCCAGTGTATGTATTTTTGAAGTCGCATGACGGCTTAAGGCTAAGGTGAGTTCGTTCTCCGGAATACCATGTCCATTATCCCGGACACGGATCAGCTTAGAACCACCTTTTTCGATATCAACATCAATTCGTGTTGCACCCGAATCCAGACTATTTTCAACCAGCTCTTTCACCACGGAGGCGGGTCTTTCCACCACTTCTCCTGCAGCGATCTGATTCGCCAGCCTTGCTGGCAGTATTTTGATTGTCATGAATTTATCTGTTCGGAATAATTAGGATTTGATTGATTGTCAGCTTATCAGTACGAAGTTTATTCACCTGACGCAGATGACTGATACTCACACCATACAAGCTGGCAATTTTACCCAGGTAATCTCCTTTTTTGACCCGGTGTTTACGCACGGGTTTATCTTTCAGGCTCACGGTGATTTTTAACTTCTGTCCGACCTTAAGCACTGAGGATTTCAGCTTATTTTCTCTGCGAATATCAGCCACAGAAACCTTGTAATGACTGGCAATTTTTCCAAGAAATTCACCAGGCTTCACCACATGCGTAATAATCTGAGTTTCAACGGGGTTACGGATAACTGGTACAGTAATCGGTACTTTGCCGGATCCCGGAATCGTTAATGCTTTTCCAATCGTAATTGTGTTTTTTTTCAGATGGTTAGCACTCTTTAACGCCTGAACCGTCAACCCATATTTTTGTGCAATGAGAGATAATGATTCCCCGCGACGCACGATATGTTTACGGGATTTTTTCCGGCTGGCAAATAATGTCCCTTCAGGTGGGTTATCTTCAAAATAACGAACAACGGCTTTCGCCATTGCCCGGGCCAGTTTGTCCTGATGGGTCCGCTGAAACAATAGCTTCTCTTCGGTCGGATTTGAAATAAAGCCGGTCTCAACCAGGACAGAAGGAATATCAGGCGATTTCAGGACAGCAAGGCTGGCATTCACAGGTTTCTTTTTATGTAAACGCGCGACACGACCAACCTCTTTCAAAATATCACGGGCAACTTTATACCCTTCTTTTTGGGAATGACTGAACTGCAAATCTAATAATGTTTGACTAATGTTTTTGTCGTTATTGCTTTTTGAGAGTACCTGCCCCGCCCCTCCAAGCAATTCAGATTGTTTTTCATGATCCTCAACCCATTTTGCGATTTCTGAATTTGCTCTTTTTGTATTCAGTACAAACACAGAAGCGCCACGGGGCTGGGGAGATATAAAAGCATCCGCATGAATTGAAATGAGCAGGTGGGCTTTATTTTTTCTGGCAATCTGGGAACGCCGGTTGAGATTCACAAAATAGTCTCCCCGCCGGGTGAGTACTGTTTTTATACCGGGAACCGCATTCAACTGAGCTCCGAGCTTTTTAGCGATACTCAAAGTCACACTTTTCTCATATTTTCCCCGTGGACCAATTGACCCCGGATCTTCACCACCATGCCCGGCATCAATCGCAACGATAATATCTGCATTCCCTGAAAACTGAGAGGCATCTTTGGCTACTTTTATTGCCTGAGGCGGCACAATCACAGGCAATGCCACTTTACCGTGAGGTAAATCAATCACTAACCTGTGTCCATACTCCTTTTTCGGTGTCGGAGCGAGCTTAAAGACCTGAGGTGAGAGCTTCTTTTTTAATTCAAACACCAACCGGTAAGTCCCCTTATCCGGTGGTGTACTTTTTCTGATTTTCTTCAATACCGGGCTCTTCTGCGCAACGACAGGTAACTTCGTCCTGAGCCGGGTATCTTTCAGGTCTACAACTAAACGATAGGGATTACTCAATGTAAAATAGCTATACCGGGCTTCAGATGACAAATCTACAACCACCCGGGTTTCATCCGGAGAAGGCCATATTCTTATTCCGTTGAGAGAATTAGCGAATGTACTTTGGCTACTCAATAGTAAGAGTACAAAGAAACAAATATAAACAATACAGGAATAAAAATGACGAATACTTCTCATAGCTCCAACTGACTTAATAACGTTCGGCCATACTCACTATTTGCTGACAACTCAACAACCCGATGCTCTCCGCTGTAACGAATACTAATATCAATATCTGACAGAGGTAGCAAACCTTTCCCTCTCTCAGGCCACTCAATTAAACAAATTGCATCTGATGAAAAATAGTCCCTGATTCCCATAAACTCTAATTCTTCAGGATCTGACAAGCGATAAAGATCAAAATGATAAACGCTCCAAGACTGTAATTCATAGGGTTCAACCAATGTATATGTCGGACTCTTCACATTTCCCTGATGTCCAAGCGCCTGAATGAATCCGCGGCTGAGCGTCGTCTTACCGGCACCTAAATCGCCATATAGATAAAAAGTTGTTTGTTGAGAGCATAGCAAAGCCAAAGCACTTCCTAACTTAATCGTATCTGACTCATCATTTAATAAAAATGTTTTTATCTTCATCCCGCTATGCTCGTATAACCATCATGTCTTTTCATTGAATGAGTAAATAGTAAACTGGGTTAGAATCAGGAAACAAGCCCTATTCTGTAAGCAACCAGAAAAACTCTGTAAAATTTTACTATATGCATGAGTTCTCTTTGTGTTTTTCAGACTGATCATAACCACCTTTTCCGTGACTGGATCATCATTCTTATATTCGTTAAAATTCGCTCCCGGTTTTATCAGGTGTCATAAGATGAATTATCAGGTATTAGCTGAGAAAATAAAGGGCTGGGCCCTTGAACTCGGATTTGAAAAAGCGGGTATCTGTGACGTTGATCTAAGCCGGCATGAAACTGAACTCCAGCGATGGCTGGATGCAGGTTATCATGGGGAAATGGAGTGGATGGCCAGACATGGTATGATGCGGGCCAGACCGGATGAACTTCTCCCCGGAACCATTCGGGTCATTAGTGTCCGGATGACTTACCTCCCCCCCGAAGCTAAATTCTCCCTGGATTTATCGACTCCGACTCACGCCTATATCAGCCGGTATGCTTTAGGGCGTGATTACCATAAGCTACTCAGAAACCAGCTTAAAAAACTGGCAGAAAAAATTAAGCAAGAAACAACATCATTAAATTACCGGCCATTTGTTGACTCTGCACCAATTCTGGAACGCCCGCTGGCAGAAAAAGCAGGACTGGGCTGGACAGGTAAACATTCTCTGATTCTCGATAAAGAGGCTGGCTCATGGTTTTTTCTCGGGGAAATATTAGTTGATATCCCTCTGCCTGTTGACCAGCCAGTTGAAAATCAGTGTGGCTCTTGTAAAGCCTGCATAACCTCTTGCCCGACCCAGGCAATCGTGAGTGATGGCGTGGTGGACGCAAGACGCTGTATCTCCTACCTGACCATTGAATACTCCGGCGTAATTCCGGAAGAATTCAGAGAAGCGATTGGCAACCGTATTTACGGGTGTGATGACTGCCAGCTGGTCTGCCCATGGAACCGCTTTTCACCACTAACCGGACAACCGGATTTTCATCGCAGAAAAGTATTAGAAACTCCGGATTTAACAGAGTTGTTTCTGTGGGATGAACAAACATTTCTCAAAAATATGGAAGGTTCTGCAATCCGCAGAATTGGTCATCTGCAATGGTTAAGAAACCTTGCGGTTTCAATGGGCAACGCGCCTTACTCAGAAGAGCTCACCCTGGCTCTGGAGCAACGACTCGGGCTTTCCGAAATGCTTGACATCCACATTCATTGGGCGATATCACAGCAAAACAAAAAGCAAAATATCAGTCATCAAAACCGGAAACATGATCGTTTAATCCGAATTATACAAAAAGGCCTCACAAGAGACGCATAACAAGCATGCGAAACGCTCAGCCAGTCATGAAAAGGAACCATCGCCAGACCAGACTCAGGTAAAAACTGTCTATACTTTTTGATAAATGACACGAAACAACTGATTCTGGCGTCAAAATGAAAATCCAGCACATCCTGTTTACCGGCCTGATGATCTTTCTGGCAAGCTGTTCAGCTTTTGCCGATCCCGGCAATGCAAGAATTTTGCTGACAGGAACAAACCTGAACATGGCATCCCCTCAAGAACTCACAGTCAAGAATTTAGAATCAATGTTTAGCCTCGTGACCCTTGATTTATACAACCCGTGGGAAAAGAAAACGGATAAGTACACAGGCTTTTGGATGACAGAATTTGTAACGAAATTGGCGAAACCCGGACTCAGAACACTGAACTTCAAAGCTATTGATAATTATCAGGTTGATTTTACTGAGAAAGACTGGACAAAATTTAAGATATTGATTGCAACACGAGTCAATAACCAATATCAACCAGTGAGACATAAGGGACCGATGCGGCTTATATATGCTGACTATGATTCATCGAACATTGAGCATGAGTTAACCCTGACCAAGTGGATGTGGATGATTAAAAAAGTTGAATTTAAGTAAGGTGGCACAGTCAATTTCAACCATAGAAAAAGTGGATTCGATTCGTTTTACCTGTAAGGCTATTTAATTTCAAAACCCCTTGCAGTCAGAGAACTGGAAAATTTTGTAAACCACCAGTACCAAAATGTGATTGAACCACGACTTACAGATGATAGTGAAAAATAATTTCAGTATAAAATTTCATTTCTTACAGACAGCACATCAAAAGATAGTTCATCAGATTAACTATGTCTTTTTAGTAAAGAGTCAGAAACCTTAGTGTCACCACCTGTATACACTTAGATTCAGCTAAATCCGGAGCACATAGCCCATACAAATAAAGCTCACCTGAAACTATCACTTCTCTTAATCACATCATCATGTGGAAAAAACTTTCAGTACGACCGATTTTTTTACTCAGATAAAAGTTAATCACACAACATTGACATGATAAAGATCAATGCACATCACCTAAAAGATCAAATGCACATAAAGATCAATTCCCGGAAAACTTTAAAATATACATTAAAAACAATAACTTAACGATAAATAGCATGAAACGCTACAACTCAAATACTTTACAAGATCTTTTGCTAAGCAGCTTTTTTATATACTCAAATACAGATTACCCACGATGTTATCCACAAAAAAAAACTGTGGATAAGTCTGTTAATTAATGATGTAGATAACACGTGAATTACTGACGGAACATCATATATCTGAGTGTATGATAAACAGATGAAACGCAGTGATAAGTAAGGTGTGAATAAATTTAATAACTACAGGAACGATGCTTCGCAGCATGAAGGAAATAACGATAAATCAGTCTACATTAAAAATCTGACTAATTACAATATCAGATGGAGCGACATACGAGGTTCGAACTCGTGACCTCAACCTTGGCAAGGTTGCGCTCTACCAACTGAGCTAATGTCGCATCAATATAAATTTGGTTGCGGGGGCCGGATTTGAACCGACGACCTTCGGGTTATGAGCCCGACGAGCTACCAAGCTGCTCCACCCCGCGTCCGTCATTATCAATAACGATTGATAATAATTTGAAATCTGGAGCGACATACGAGGTTCGAACTCGTGACCTCAACCTTGGCAAGGTTGCGCTCTACCAACTGAGCTAATGTCGCATCAATGTAAATTTGGTTGCGGGGGCCGGATTTGAACCGACGACCTTCGGGTTATGAGCCCGACGAGCTACCAAGCTGCTCCACCCCGCGTCCGTTATTATCAATAACGATTGATAATAATTTGAAATCTGGAGCGACATACGAGGTTCGAACTCGTGACCTCAACCTTGGCAAGGTTGCGCTCTACCAACTGAGCTAATGTCGCAACAAACAACGCTTTGTGCTGTTTAGGGCTGCGAATTATAAGAGCATTTTTTTGTGATGCAAGTCTTTATCGCAAAAAAAGAGATTTTTTTCATTGATTGAACAAAAACCATCCAATTATGGACTTTAAATGCTGAAAACTGTTTGACGATAATAGTGAAGTTCAGCAATTGATTCGCGAATATCATCCAGAGCCTGATGACTTCCCTGCTTAGAAAAACCATCAAGAATTTCTGGCTTCCAGCGTCTGACGAGTTCCTTAAGTGTACTCACATCCAAATACCGATAATGGAAATAAGACTCAAGCAACGGCATATGTTTCACCAGAAAACGTCTGTCCTGACCAACGCTGTTACCGCAAATGGGGGATTTCCCTTCCGGCACCCATTGCTTCAGGAATTTAATTGTCTGCTCAACCGCAATTTGTTCATCAATCTGACTTTTCCTGACGCGTTCAACTAAACCACTTGCGGTATGTGTGTTGGTACACCATTCATCCATTTTCTCCAGCTCTGATTCTGGTTGATGAATGGCAAATACAGGCCCTTCAGCAAGGATATTTAACTCACTATCCGTTACAATCGTTGCAATTTCGATAATTTTATGAACTTCAGGATTCAATCCTGTCATTTCTAAATCAATCCAAATCAAGTTTTGATCGTTTATTGACATAGATACTTACCTGTACAGGTTTAACAATAAAAAAGGTACTATACCCAAATTAGACTGAGTGAGATAGTTTGAATCTGCCCTCTTTAACTATGGCAGATTTATTCTTCACCATGAGCAATACACATATTCCTGAAAAAGTGAAAAGTAATTCATCGTGGCAAAAAGAAAGAATTTAACCAAAGGTCAGGTCCGGCGAGTCCGTCATAATCAAACCAAACGATTACAGAAAGAAACTTCTGTAGAATGGGATGAAACCATGCTTGGCAGTCCAAGACCCGGACTGATTATCAGCCGTTTTGGACAACATGCAGATGTTGAAGACACTGAAAATCAGGAAGTTCACCGTTGCAATCTTCGCCGCGGAATCGAAACACTGGTTTCCGGCGATCAAGTGATATGGCGTCCGGGGCTGGAAAACATGGCTGGTATTGCCGGCGTCATTGAAGCTGTAGAACCCAGAAAGTCCGTATTAACCCGGCCAGATTACTATGACGGACTCAAACCGGTAGCTGCCAATATTGATCAGATGATCATTGTCTCCTCTGTTGTACCTGAGCTATCGTTTAATATTATCGATCGCTACCTGATCGCAGCTGAAACGCTGGGAATACACCCGGTGTTAGTTTTAAATAAAATTGATTTACTCCCGCCACCAGAGCACTCAAAACTAACAGATATGTTTCGCGTTTATACTGAACTCGGCTATACATCTCTTTTCGTCAGTAAAGAGTCAGGTGAAGGCATTGAAGCGCTTGAATTGCTTCTGAAAGACAGCACCAATATTTTTGTTGGACAGTCCGGAGTTGGCAAATCAAGTTTAGTGAATGCGGTCATCCCCAAACTTGAGGAAGCAGTTGAAGAAGGAAAGATTTCCGAAAACTCAGGCCTTGGACAGCATACAACCACAGCAGCTCGTTTGTACCATATCCCGACAGGCGGAAATTTGATTGACTCTCCGGGAGTCCGGGAATTTGGTTTATGGCACTTATCTGATGAAGAAGTCACACAAGCGTTTATTGAATTCAGACCATATCTGGGAGGATGTAAATTCAGAGATTGTAAGCATAAAGACGATCCCGGATGTCTGATTCTTGAAGCCCTGGCGCAAGGAAAAATAAATCCGGTCAGGTTTGAAAACTACCATAAGATACTGGAAAGCCTGAAAGAGAACAAAGCAAACCGCCAATATTCGAGAAGCAAGCGGGCGGATTTGTAAAACACATCATATGGTTAAAAAACATAAGTATTTAGATTTTTTGTTGATTATTTTATATGACATCCTTTTTGGGAATGATATTTATGGATAAATTTAAAGTTGGTCTCCAGTACTGGCTGCCTCAACACACTCTGACCCGACTTGCAGGAAAGCTGGCTTCCGCAAAAGCCGGCTTTTTGACAACGGCGATGATTCGGCTGTTTATTAAACAGTACAACGTCAATATGGATGAAGCGCTTCATCCCGAACCTGAGCATTACAAAACATTTAATGATTTTTTTGTCCGGGAATTAAAGCCTGAAGCCCGTTCTGTTGCGCCGGAATCATCAGTGCTCACTTATCCCGCCGATGCCTGTGTCAGTCAGTTTGGTCCAATTGTTGAGGGCAAGCTGATTCAGGCGAAAGGGCATACTTACTCCGTATCAGAATTATTAGGCGGCGATTCCGGACTCGCGGATAAATTTACGGATGGTGGATTTGCTACATTATATCTTTCTCCGCGCGACTATCACCGGGTCCATATGCCTTGTGATGGCACGTTGCAGCAGATGATATACATTCCGGGCGACCTGTTTTCCGTCAATCCTCTTACTGCAGAGAATGTCCCTAACCTTTTTGCCAGAAATGAGCGATTGGTTTGCATCTTTGACACTGAATTCGGGCCGGTTGCTCAGGTACTTGTCGGTGCAACAATTGTAGGCAGTATTGAGGTAGTCTGGGCAGGAACAGTCACACCGCCCCGCGGCAATACGATATACCGCTGGACTTACTCGCCAGAGGGGGAGAAAGCTGTCTTCCTGAAGAAAGGTCAGGAAATGGGCCGCTTTAAACTCGGCTCAACAGTGATCAACTTATTCGCAAAAGACGCCGTGCACTTTGACGACATGATGAGCAAAGATATCCCGACCCGTATGGGTGCAAAATATGCGCACCGGGCATAATGCGATGACATATCAAATCCATATGCTATATTACGCATTTGATACTTAAACTCTTAACCAGTACGAATGGCTGTTTAATGCCTGATAATATTTCCGGGAAAATTCAAGGGCCCAAAATGAAAAGTAGTTTATCGAACATTGCATCAGTCAGTGTCGCTTTGTGCGTTTCTCTGGCATCAATATCTGTTCATGCCGCATCAGCAGATTCCTCACGCATCATTAATGGTACAGAGTCAGTAAAAGGTGACTGGCCATTTATGACAGCAATCATCACCAAGGGCAAGACAGCCAGCAGAGGGCAATTCTGTGGTGGTAGTTTTATTGGTGGACGTTATGTGTTGACAGCGTCCCACTGTGTCAATCATAGATCTCCGGACGATATTGAGGTCTCAGTTGGTATCCATGATTTATCAAACGAAGATACCGAAGGTCAGCGTGTGGGTGTTCAGGCCATCTATATGCATGAAGACTACGATGCAGAACTAACAGACAATGATATTGCAATTATTGAACTTGACCAGGCAATTACAGCGACCAGCATTCCGCTTGCTTCAAACACTCTCGTTGATTCACTGGAAACAAGTAACCCGGATCTGACGGTCATGGGATGGGGGAATCTGTCAACCACATCAACAGTTTATCCCAATGTTCTGTATCAGGTGGATGTTCCCTATGTCGATCGCAGTACCTGCCAAAATATAGGTGGCGATTATAGCACCGTGGGAGAGGATGCCATTTGCGCCGGTTATGCAGAAGGAGGAAAAGACTCCTGCCAGGGCGATAGTGGGGGTCCACTGCTTTATAATGATAACGGCACTTACAAACAAGTGGGAATTGTGAGTTGGGGAGATGGCTGTGCTCAGCCAAATGCTTACGGTGTCTATACTAATGTTGGTTATTTCAATCAAGGATGGATTGCACAGCATACTGACGGGGTAAGTTACACCCAGAACAAATATTTTATCAATTCTGATGAAGAGCAATATACACTTCAGTTCCCGGTTCGGAACTACAGTACTGAGTCGTTTGATATTACCAATATTACGCTGCCGGCAGGTTTTACATTGACAGAAAATACATGTACATCGACACTTGCAGAAAATGACAGCTGCCAGCTCACTGTTCAGGTAGATGTAGCCACGGCAACTGCATCGCCCAGCTATTCATCTTCTACATCAGCAACATCCAATGGAACAACCGTTACAACTGAAACAAAACGTTCTACCATTTCAGTGACAACGGATCATTCCCAATCTCCGGAATTAGAAATGAACACGTCGTTCATTACAACAAGCAGCTCCGCCGCCACCACGACAACTACGTCATCAAAATCAAGCGGTGGTGCTTCATTAGGCTTAGGACTATTCGCAGTTTTTGCGTTCATATCCAGAAGAAGAAAGGTCAGTCGTTATGCGTAAATTATGGACATTACTCTTTATGGGAGGCATTGTAATGGGCGTTTCATCCTGCTCTGCTGACCCGGCAAAGGGAGAACTGATCCCTTTGGAAAGCTATCAAATTAATCACAATATGCTGACATTCAAAGCACAATCAACCGGATGTACTCAAAGTAATTACTTTGTTATCCGTACCGATAAAGTTGATAACAAAACAGCGATGATCTCTGTTTTACAAACGACTCAGGACAGATGTAAAAGAATGCCTTTCTTCGATACATTCTCGCTGCCGTTAGATAATGAACTGCAGAAAAAGGAGATAAAACTGGCTAACCCGAAAGCATCCCCTTTTGTGAAAAGAACAAAGTAATTCATATTCAGGAGAAGGCAACTTTGCCTTCTCTTTTCATGCCGCGATCATGCGTATATTTGATCAGCACCAACAATCGGTTCTTTTTTTAGTATTCACCTCAAAAATATTAACCTTCTCCGGGATCAATCTGACTAAATTCATTATCTTCTTTTTAGTGAATAATGATTGCGAGATTTCCTATGCCAGCCATCAGCCTGAAACAATTCATTAAACTTATATTGTGCTTTCTGCCTCCACTGATTCTTTTATGGCTGCCGATGGATAGTATACCCATTCCCGAACTGACCCTGATTCAGCACAGACTTCTGGCTATTTTTCTGTTAGCGGCATTACTTTGGGTACTTGAGCCGGTCCCTGTTTTCGCCACATCAATTTTAATCATTACTCTGGAACTGATAATGATTTCAAATAAAGGCCTGCACTGGTTCAGACATCCACCAGAAGGACATGATTTTGGCACACTGATTTCGTATACGGATATTTTCAGTGCATTTTCATCACCAATCATTATTCTGTTTATGGGAGGATTCGCTCTGGCTATTGCCGCCTCCAAATATGAACTTGATAATAATCTCGCGCGGGTTTTACTCAGGCCTTTTGGCAAGCAACCCAAGTTCATTATGCTGGGACTGATGCTGATCACCGCCTGTTTCTCAATGTTCATGTCAAATACAGCAACAACAGTGATGATGCTTGCCTTGCTCGGCCCGATTGTTGCCTCATCACAAGCCGGCGACAAAGGTATCAAAGCACTTGTGCTTTGCATTCCTGTTGCTGCAAATACAGGAGGGATTGCAACGCCAATTGGGACTCCCCCAAATGCAATCGCACTTCAATATCTGACCGGAGAAAATTCCATCAGCTTTTTATCCTGGATGATGATGGGTCTCCCGTTTGTATTTATACAACTGACTCTCGCTTGGTTCCTGCTGCAAAAGCTTTTTCCTTCAGCACAAAAGCAACTGACTCTGAACCTCGAAGGCGAATTTGGTAAAACATGGCAAGCGATCACGGTTTATGTGACTTTTGCAGTCACCATACTGCTATGGATGACAACATCACTTCACGGAATGAACACCTATGTTGTTTCTATTATCCCTCTGGCTGTATTTACGTTGACCGGTATTATGGGAAAAAATGAGTTAAAGCAGATCAACTGGGATGTTCTCTGGCTGGTTGCCGGAGGAATTGCAATCGGGATTGGCCTCGAGAAAACCGGATTAGCACTGGCGATGGCAAACGCAATTGACTATCAGAGTTTATCGCCATTACTGGTCATTATTACGCTGTCTCTTGTATGCTGGATTATGGCTAATTTTATGTCCAATACAGCGACAGCAAACTTACTCATGCCAATCGCAGCAGCGATTGGGAGTTCCATGACCAGCCTTGCATCTATGGGAGGACTCCAGGGATTATTGATTGTTGTCGCCTTTTCCGCATCACTGGGTATGATTTTACCGGTGTCTACACCACCAAATTCCCTGGCCTACTCTACAGGACTGATTGAAAGTAAAGATATGGCTAAAACGGGTGTGATTATTGGGACAGCCGGGTTACTGATTGTTTATATTGCCGCAATGATTCTGACCTGAAAACAGTCGTGCATCTGTCAAAATAAACCTTTTGCATTCTCATCAACTTCAGGCATATTGGAGCCCTTTTCCAGCGCTTTGAACAATGAGGCAATGAACATATGGGGTATGAGTGGTTCGCACTGGCTGCGGCTTTTTTATGGGCGGTCTCCAGTTTACTGTCTGTGATTCCTGCAAGACACTTAGGATCCTTTTCCTATAGCCGATGGCGCATGGGATGTACATTCATCATGCTTTCATTCATGGCGCTCATCACCGGTGGCTGGGCTACTGTACAACTTCACGATCTTATGCCCATGGCATTATCCGGGCTCATCGGTATTTTTATTGGTGACACGGCGCTTTTCGCCTGCTTCAACCGCATGGGGCCGCGTCAGGCTGGGTTGCTATTTTCATGCCATGCAGTTTTTTCAGCCATTCTGGGCTTTTTCATTTTCGGCGAAACCATGACAATTCATGAGCTACTCGGTGCTCTGCTTGTTTTTTGTGGTGTCGTGATTGCAATTTTCTTCAGAAAATCCAATCCCAGAGAACTTGAAACAGTTCATGGAAATATCTGGGTGGGCATATTACTTGGATTACTCGCTGCGCTATGTCAGGCGCTGGGGGGAATTCTTGCAAAGCCCGTGATGCAATCCAGTACAGATCCTGTTGCGGCTTCAGCGATCAGAATGATTGCAGCTTTTGCCGCACACGGCATATTATGCCTGACCGGAACACACATTGCGAAATCTGTATTACCCATCACCTTCAGGATTTTTGGGATCACACTCCTCAATGCATTTTTGGCAATGGCTGTCGGAATGACTTTAATCATGTACGCATTACAGGACGGAAATGTCGGCATGGTCGCCCTGTTGTCTTCGACAACCCCGATTATGCTACTGCCGGCTTTGTGGTTATATACCAAACAAAGACCGAGCCGTTTTGCCTGGTTTGGTGCTATGATTGCTGTTATCGGTACGGCGATACTTGTGTACTGAATATAACAACATAATAAGCAATGGTGCAGATATCAATACGAAAATATTGATTGATTTGATAGGGATAATCATTGATCTTACCCCTCATCACATGTCATAAAGTGTAGTAAAATTACATTAATTTATTAAATTTAGTTTTAAATTTGACGAGGTCAACAGTATGTCAACGAAGAAGCCCATGGCTCTGGTCATTCTTGATGGTTGGGGTTACCGTGAAGATAATGATAACAATGCTGTCAATAATGCGAATACACCAGTCATTGACAGCCTCTTAAAAAACAACCCAAATACTCTGATTTCTGCTTCAGGAATGGATGTGGGCCTGCCTGATGGACAGATGGGTAACTCTGAAGTCGGCCATACCAACATTGGAGCGGGCCGGATCGTTTATCAGGATCTGACCCGCATTACCAAAGCAATTGCTGACGGTGAATTCCAACAAAACGAAGTGCTGACTGCGGCGATCGATAAAGCAGTCAAAGCAGGGAAAGCAGTTCACCTGATGGGGCTGATGTCACCTGGCGGCGTTCACTCTCACGAAGATCATATCTATGCTGCGGTAGAACTTGCAGCCGCGCGTGGCGCTGAAAAGATCTATCTTCACTGTTTCCTTGACGGACGTGACACACCACCACGCAGTGCAGAAAACTCTCTGAAAAAATTCGATGAATTATTTGCAAAACTGGGTAAAGGAAGAGTTGCTTCTCTTGTTGGTCGTTACTATGCCATGGATCGTGATAACAACTGGGACCGCGTAGTAAAAGCATATGATTTGCTGACACAGGCGAAAGGCGAATTCACTTCTGAGTCCGCAGTCGCCGGTCTTCAGGCAGCTTATAGCCGTGATGAAAATGATGAGTTTGTCAAACCAACAGTCATTCAGGCAAATGGTGAGGATTCAGCAGCCATTAATGATGGCGATGCCGTTCTGTTTATGAACTATCGTGCGGATCGTGCACGTCAGATCACCCGGACGTTTGTCACGGACTTTGCAGGATTTGAAAGAGCGAAGTTCCCCGAAACTGATTTTGTGATGCTGACTCAATACGCTGCTGATATCCCTCTTGCATGTGCTTATCCACCAGCATCGCTTGCAAACACTTATGGTGAATGGCTAGCCAAAGCGGGTAAATCTCAGCTTCGTATTTCTGAAACAGAAAAATATGCACACGTGACATTCTTCTTTAATGGCGGTGTGGAGGATGAGTTTGAAGGTGAAGAGCGTCAGCTTGTTGCATCCCCGAAGGTTGCCACTTATGATCTACAGCCTGAAATGAGCTCTGGTGAGCTGACCGATAAACTGGTCGCAGCCATCAAATCTGGTAAATATGATGCCATCATCTGTAACTATCCGAATGGCGATATGGTTGGTCATACTGGCGTTTATGATGCAGCAGTTAAGGCTTGTGAAGCCGTTGACCATTGTATCGGTCGTGTTGTCGAAGCCATTAAAGAGGTCGATGGTCAGCTACTGATTACAGCAGACCACGGCAATGCTGAAATGATGGTTGATCCTGCAACAGGCGGCACCCATACGGCACACACAAATCTGCCGGTTCCGCTCATTTACGTTGGAAGCAAAGATATTCAGCTGAAAGACGGTGGTAAATTATCCGACTTAGCACCTACCATGCTGGCGCTGACAGAGACTGAAATACCGGAAGAAATGTCAGGCAAACCATTATTCTGATTTTCATCCCGACTTGATCAGCCCCGTGGTAAACGGGGCTTTTTTTTAGAAATATGACAAAATTTTAAATTTCAATATCGTTGATTCTATAGCTTTCTGTATACTGTGATACATATTCTGAGAGATATATAAGAAAAATGAATCAGACCGTCATCGACCGAACATTTATCAACATACCCATACTATTTTCTCTTTTTTGCATCTTACTGATCGCATTTCCTTTGACCGTATTCTCAGCACCACAGCAAGAACTTCAGGGAGTAAAGACAGAGATCTCCCGGCAACGCACTTCACTGGACAAACAATCCAAACAATTAGACAAGCTGCAAAGTACTTTAAAGCAGCAGGAACTCAGTATCTCTTCTCTTGAAAAACAGATCGCTACAACCAAAACATTACTGAGTAAGTCAAACCAGAGTCTGGCAAAAACTGAACAAAAAATTCGTCTTATCGAACAAAAAAAACAGAAACAAGAGAACCAGCTCGGACAGCTGTTACATACCTATTACATGCTTCATAAAAAAAATTCCGCTGAGTATCTGTTCAAAGATGATCCGAATGATGATCGAATCAGGCAATATTATCAACATCTGGCAAAAGCCCGAATCGAAATCATTGAACAGCTGAATAAAACAACACAGCAACTCTACAATCATGAAAAACTCGGCCAGCAAGAACGGGATAAAATTAAGTCTTTGCTATCACAACAAACAGCCAGACATAAGAAACTACAAAATACTCAATCAAAACGACGGACAACATTAAAAAAAATCAAATCCAATATATCCAGCAACAAAAATTATCTGGCTGAACTGCAGCGAAATGAATCCAGACTTAAAGCAGAAATGGCTAAGGCAACCAAACGCAATATTGTACCAATGAAAGGATTAGCCAGCAGAAAAGGGAAACTGGCATGGCCGCTAAAAGGAAAACTGCTTCACAGATTCAGAACAAGGCAGACAGGTCAGGTACGCTGGAAAGGTATTGTCATTAGTGCTTCCTATGGTCAGTCAGTCAAAGCGGTCTATCCGGGGACAGTTGTCTTTTCAGATTACTTAAGAGGATATGGTCTGGTTGTGCTAATCGATCATGGAAAAGGGGATATGACCTTATATGGATTCAATCAGACTTTACTGAAAAAAGAAGGAGATCGTGTTTCAGCTGGCGAAAGAATTGCCCTTGCCGGCGATACAGGAGGACAACCAGTGCCCTCATTGTATTTTGAAATTCGCCGCAACAGTAAAGCAGAAAACCCATTAAGCTGGCTGGCAAAATAAAAACTCAGCTCTCATCTCAAATATCAAAATCAGACGGATTTTCCTGAGTAATAGGACTCAGTCCGGGCAATAAACCGCTCTAAAATGTGTTCCGGCAACGCGTTTACACCAGCGGCCGCTGCTCTGCCCCCACCCGTGGGAAAATCACTACAAATATCTCCGGCACCCTGTTTATTATTCAATGGTGCCCGCAATGATATCCGGAATGAAGTATCCTCATTTCGGGTCAAAATGATATGAGCCCGGTCAGGAAACTCATTCGCCAGATAATTACCGAAAACACCACTGATACGTCTGGAGAAAACTGCGTCGGGTAATTCAATAACACTTAAATACCGGCTGTTATATACAGGCATCAGTTCAGAGACAGCCTGAAAATCGCTCTGATAACCGGTCCTGAGCGAATAAAACGGAGAGGATAAGTCCGATATCACTTCAAATGGAGATTCATACTCCATCAATAGCTGATAGAGCTCAGCCGGATGGTAATGTAAATCATCAAGATGATGACCATAACCATTATAATTCAGTAGTATTCCTAACTCTTCCAGCTGTTTGGCTTCTTCTGACGAGTAACCAGCCAGAGAAGACAGTCGCTGAGCGACTGCGTTCAGGTTATCGCCAAAGGCTGCTGTAATTGCCCAGGAATGATATTGCCCCTGAAGATACCGATCAACAATCAATGCTGTACATATGTTGGCATCTAAGTCGATGTGCGCTTCGAGCTTATCTGAAACCGGAATATCACCACTCTTATGATGATCTGCATAAAAAATTTGCTTAGCCTGCGGCAAGAGACGGTGAAGTCCTTGCTGATTCTTTTCCATCGAAATATCCAGGACTGTCAGCGTATCACCATCGGAGACGTCAACAGTATCGAGTAACCGGATATCACGTTTAACGCCTGTCACCAGCACAGAATCTTGGGGGTGTGCCTTACGGAGCTGCAATAAAGACAAAATGCCATCAGCATCGCCATTAAATATATCGAAATGCATTCGCCTGAACTATCTCATGTTATAAAAGACTAAAGCTAGCAGTGATTAACTTTCACCAACAAGAATAAAAGGTTATATCTAATTCGCAGACCACGACATGAACTGCCAAATTGAATATATTCCATTCACATTATTGGTGCATTGCAATCACCCCTTCTTCCAATAAGGTGAGTTGTTCTAATCCCTGAGCTGTTGCTCTGGGTTTAACCATCGCAATCATTTGCAACATGCCCTGAAGAATAACCTCTTCAGTCACCTCAGTTTTTAATGACATCGCCGTTCTGTAATTGAGCCAGCTTGCAGTTACCATATGTAACGTCGTCACAAATGACTGCATGTCATCATCTGAAATCGTAATGAGTGACATTTCAGTGAAGACACAGATAATCTGCACAAGATTATGGCGCAGTTTATTCTGAACCAGAATATAGTCTTCATGTAACTGTTGATCTTTCTGTAAAATTTCCGGCAGATTGGCGTAAAAGAAACGATATTTCCACATCAGTGTGAAAATAGAATCGAGATAATGGCGCAACAAAGCAAGGCTTTCTTTATCCTTATTTGGGGGGGAGAACCTTTCAAGCAGTTCTGTCGCATAGAGTTTGAATATTTCTCTGACGATTTCCTGCTTATTCCGGAAATAATAATATAAGTTGCCAGGGCTAATCTGAATATGTGCAGCAATATGATTTGTTGTGATCGTTCGTTCACCCTGTTCATTAAAAAGTTCTAACGCTGCAGATATGATTTTTTCTCTTGTTTTCACGACTATAAATTTACAATATCAATAATAATTTAATTAAAAAATAAACAAGCCTGAATCAATATGTTTAGTTTATTTTTCAGGCACTGTTATGCTCTTACATCCCCATCCATAAACTAACGATGATAAGCCTGAGATAGTTCATGAACTGAATTGACAAATACTGCCGCATTCTCTGGTGCAACATCTAAGTGGATACCATGCCCCAGATTAAAAACATGCCCGGTCCCTTGCCCGTATTCAGCGAGAATATGGGATATTTCTTCTCTGATACGTTCGGGGGATGCGTAAAGAATCGATGGATCCATATTCCCCTGTAAAGACACTTTATCACCAATACGGGATCTGGCTTCCTTCATATTAACAGTCCAGTCCAGCCCCACAGCATCACATCCTGTTGCGGCAATTTTCTCAAGCCACATCCCACCATTCTTCGTGAATAATGTTACAGGGATACGATGTCCCTGATAATCCCGGATTAATCCATCAACTATTTTATGCATATATTGCAAAGAAAAGAGCTCGTAGTCACGTGGCGTTAAAACACCGCCCCATGTATCAAAGATCATCACCGACTGAGCACCTGCCTGAATTTGTGCATTCAGATAGTCAACAACGCTCCTGGCCAGCTTTTCAAGTAATGAATGTAGCATTGCGGGTTCTGCATACATCATTTTTTTTATTTTGGTAAAAGCCTTAGAACTTCCACCTTCGACCATATAAGTCGCTAGGGTCCAGGGACTACCAGAAAACCCAATCAGAGGAACAAGCCCATCCAAATCAACGCGGATTCTTCGGACCGCATCCATCACATATCTCAGTTCATGTTCAGGATCCAATGTCCCAATACGGTCAATATCAGCCTGATTTTTGATAGGGCGTTCAAACTTTGGCCCCTCTCCTGCTTCGAAGTAAAGCCCTAATCCCATCGCATCAGGAATGGTTAAAATATCCGAAAACAGAATTGCAGCATCAAGCGGGAAACGACGCAAAGGTTGTAAAGTAACTTCTGAAGCAAGATCAGGATTTTTGCACAGAGACATAAAATCTCCAGCCTGAGATCTGAGTTGCCGGTATTCAGGTAAATACCTGCCTGCCTGCCGCATCATCCATACCGGAGTTCGATCGACAGGCTGTTTCAGCAATGCCCGTATATAGCGATCATTCTTCAGTTCATTCATACTAATTCCCATTTTCAGACTGATTATTATCAATTAAGGATCTGTAGCTCTCTCGTATTGTCTGATAAGACCAATCTGTACTCAAAAGCTCAACAGATCCTGAGATTTTATCATGAATAACCAGCCAATAGCGGGATTTTCAGACAGTTATCTTTGCCTGATATCACTAA
This sequence comes from Vibrio aerogenes, assembly GCF_024346755.1. Lineage (NCBI taxonomy): Bacteria > Pseudomonadati > Pseudomonadota > Gammaproteobacteria > Vibrionales > Vibrionaceae > Vibrio > Vibrio aerogenes. The sequence goes on from NZ_AP024861.1 coordinate 3,583,801, forward strand.
TCGTTGCTTCAATCAAAGATCTTGCAATCGTCCCGGAGGGCGCAAGAAGCTCTGGGGTATTATCCGCTTCAAACCAGGCTGCATCACTTAATTCACTATAATCCGGTTTTATAGTTCCTGAATCATAGTCAGCCAGAAAAGCAACCATCATACTCGATGGAAATGCCCACGGCTGACTGCCAAAATAGCGAATATTCTTGACCCTTATTCCTGTTTCTTCATAGACCTCACGCTCTACACACTGCTCCAGTGTCTCCCCTGCTTCAACAAATCCGGCGATCACAGTATATAATCCATTTTGATGCCTTGGATGCTGTGCCAAAAGTATTTGGTTCTCTTTACGTACCGCAACAATGATGCAGGGAAAGATTCTGGGGTAATGAATCGTTTTACATTCCTGACATTGCATTGCATAGTCACGATGATGGAAGTAATTTCTTCCACCACATTGAGAACAAAAACGCTGTGTCCGGGTCATATGTCCATATTGAACCGCCTTGCTGGCCAGCAAAAACAACGATTCATCGAGATGTAGCAGATCCCGCAAAGATATCATCTCAAATGAAGAATCCAGTTCTTCTTCATTGAGCCAATAAACAGGGTGATTCTTATATTCACCAATCAAAATTGCTTCTTCTGCAGGCAGGCCAAATTGTTGTCCCGTTCCGAAAGGTAGTGTGTCTTCAACAGTCCAGAGTGAACTTCCTGAAACAACACACCAATAAGCGTTTCTTGTATCACTATTCTTTAACATGATCACTCCCATGTTATTGCAGTTATCTCATTTTACTGGCAATCTTGTTTCATACCAGAGTTATCATACATACCAGATCATAATCTCTTGTATAAATACTTGAATTGATGTTTACAAACATCATTGCCACAGAAAGATCTCCCTACGGGAACTCGATCATGAGGGCATCGCCATGTTAAACAAATTTAAAAGAACTCAGGAACAGTGGGGTGGCTCTAATGAAGTCATTGATCACTGGCTGGATACCCGACAATCCCTGTTAGTTAAATACTGCAGATTAGTCACGAAACAACCAAACTCAACCAGAAATACCATTTCTGAACTACCAACAATTCATGAGATTCATAGCTTCTGCAGAAGACTTGTCGATTACATCTCAACAGGTCACTTTAAAATTTACGATACAGTAAAAGCCAAGTGGGAATCGACAGGTTTTACTGCAACTGACGATATTAACCGAACTTACATAGCCATAGTAGAAACAACGGATCCACTTCTGAATTTTGCAGATAAATATCTGGATATGAAGGATGGGGATCAATTAGAAAACTTCGATCTGGAGTTATCTGAGTTAGGAGAAGTCCTTGAAGTCAGGTTTGAAGTTGAGGATCAACTTATTCAATTAATCGTAGACAGTTTATCGATTCCACCGGGCGCTTAAACTGACGTTAGGGAATTTTTGTTCAGACATAAAAAAGGCGCCTTACTGGCGCCTTTTACTTATCAGTTTCAAACGTTACTCATCCGATGAAAAACCAGCATTTAACAATGCAGCAAGGTTATCTGTTGCCTGCTCTGCTGATGGGCCTTCTTTCTGAGCTTCACGTTTCGCCTGACGCTCCTGATGATAGGCAAAGCCTGTACCAGCAGGAATCAAACGTCCAACAATCACGTTCTCTTTCAAGCCACGGAGATCATCACGTTTACCTGAAACAGCCGCTTCTGTCAGTACTCTGGTGGTTTCCTGGAAAGATGCCGCTGAAATAAACGACTCTGTTGCCAGAGAAGCTTTGGTAATACCAAGAAGTTCACGTTCAAAACGTGCAGGTTCTTTACCTTCGGCTTCAAGCTCACGGTTTGCAATCTTAACCTGAGCATACTCAACCTGCTCACCAGCAAGGAAGTCAGAATCACCGGCAAAGGTAATTGTACACTTACGCAACATCTGACGAACAATCGTTTCAATGTGCTTATCGTTAATTTTTACCCCTTGCAGGCGATAAACTTCCTGTACTTCGTTCGCAATGTACTGAGTCACAGCATGAATGCCACGCAAGCGCAGAATATCATGTGGTGATTCCGGACCGTCAGCAATGACATCGCCACGCTCCACTTTTTCACCTTCAAAGACGTTCAACTGGCGATGCTTAGGAATCATTTCTTCATAAGTATCCCCACCTTCACGGGTGATCACCAGACGACGTTTTCCTTTGGTTTCTTTACCAAATGACACCGTACCAGTGTACTCAGCAAGAATTGCAGGTTCTTTTGGTTTACGCGCTTCAAACAAGTCAGCAACACGGGGCAGACCACCGGTGATATCTCTGTTACCACCCGATTTCTGAGGAATACGGGCCAGCGTATCACCCACACCAACTTCAGCACCATCTTCAAGGTTAACAATCGCTTTACCCGGAAGGAAATATTGTGCTGGCATATCGGTGCCAGGAATCATGATATCATTACCACTGGCATCAACCAGCTTCACAGCAGGACGCATATCTTTACCAGCAGAAGGACGAGCAGCAGCTTCAGTTACTTCGCTTGAAGACAACCCAGTTAAGTCATCCATTTGACGAGAAACTGTCACACCGTCAATCATGTCAACAAACTGAACCCGACCAGCCACTTCGGTGATGATTGGCATGGTATGCGCTTCCCAGTTTGCAACGATTTCACCCGACTCGACAATATCGCCATCAGCTTTACTCAAAAGAGAACCATAAGGTAGTTTATGTTTCTCTTTAGTACGGCCCATTTCATCAATAATCGTCAGCTCAGTTGCACGGGAAGTGATCACAAGCTTGCCATCTTTGTTTTTAACAAATTTGGCATTATTCAGCTTCATTGAACCTTTATTTTTGGTCTGAATGCTGTTTTCTGCAGCCGCTGTCGATGCTGCACCACCGATGTGGAACGTACGCATGGTCAGCTGTGTTCCCGGTTCACCGATTGACTGAGCAGCAATAACACCTACAGACTCACCCTGATTCACCAGGTGGCCCCGGGCAAGATCACGACCGTAACACTGTGCACAACAACCGAAGTCAGAATCACAGGTTACAACAGACCGTACTTTCATCGTATCGACAGAGTTTTCATCGATAATCTGACACCACTTCTCATCGATCAGTGTATTCCGTGGGATCAGAACTTCTTCAGTTCCGGGCTTCAGAATATCTTCAGCCGCAACCCGACCCAGAGCCAGCTCGGTCAACGCAACTTTAACATCCCCACCTTCGATGTGAGGCATCATCTGAACACCTTCATGCGTGCCACAGTCATGTTCTGTAACAACCACATCCTGAGCGACATCAACCAAACGACGAGTCAGATAACCAGAGTTCGCGGTTTTCAATGCTGTATCAGCAAGACCTTTCCGCGCACCGTGCGTTGAAATAAAGTACTGAAGTACGTTCAGACCTTCTTTAAAGTTCGCTGTAATTGGTGTTTCAATGATTGAACCATCCGGACGAGCCATCAGACCACGCATACCCGCAAGCTGACGTATCTGAGCTGCAGAACCCCGTGCTCCGGAGTCAGCCATCATATAGATGCTGTTAAATGACTCTTGCTGTTCTTCATCACCTTCGCGGTTAATCACAGTTTCAGAAGACAGATTCGCCATCATCGCTTTCGCAACACGATCATTGGTCGATGCCCAGATATCGATCACTTTGTTATAGCGCTCTCCGGCAGTCACAAGACCCGACTGGAACTGTTCCTGAATTTCGCGTACTTCTTCTTCCGCTTCAGAAATTTCAGTGTATTTCGCTGGTGGTACAACCATATCGTCGATACCAACAGACACACCAGACAATGCCGCATAAGCAAAACCGGTGTACATGATTTGGTCAGCAAAAATAACTGTATCTTTCAGGCCCAGCTTACGGTAAGCCTCATTCAACAAGTTCGAAATCTGCTTCTTACCCAGCTTTTGGTTCACAATGCTGAACGGTAGTCCTTTCGGCACAATCTGCCACAACATGGCACGGCCAACAGTTGTATCAACCATTTTTGTTTCAGTGGTAAAATTACCATCTTCATCTTTAACGGTTTCAGTGATACGAACTTTTACCCGGGCATGCAACGCTGCAGATTTTGTCCGGTATGCTTTTTCAGCTTCAGCCGGACCAGAAAGGTACATGCCTTCGCCTTTTGCATTAATCATCTCTCGCGTCATGTAGTACAGACCTAAGACAACGTCCTGAGAAGGAACGATGATTGGGTCACCAGATGCAGGAGAAAGAATATTGTTCGTTGACATCATCAACGTCCGTGCTTCAAGCTGCGCTTCAAGCGTCAGCGGCACGTGAACAGCCATTTGGTCTCCATCGAAGTCCGCGTTATACGCCGCACACACCAATGGGTGAAGCTGAATCGCTTTACCTTCGATCAGAACAGGTTCAAACGCCTGGATACCTAAACGGTGAAGTGTTGGTGCACGGTTCAAAAGCACCGGATGCTCACGAATCACCTCATCTAAAATATCCCATACTACCGGTTCTTCTCGCTCAACCATCTTCTTCGCAGCTTTGATCGTTGTCGCCAGACCACGAGTCTCCAGCTTGCTGTAGATAAATGGTTTAAACAGTTCCAGTGCCATTTTTTTCGGCAACCCACACTGATGTAAGCGAAGGTATGGACCTACGGTAATGACAGAACGGCCAGAATAGTCAACACGCTTACCAAGAAGGTTTTGACGGAAACGACCCTGTTTACCCTTGATCATATCAGCAAGAGACTTCAGCGGACGTTTGTTCGAACCGGTAATCGCGCGACCACGACGACCATTATCTAACAGTGCATCAACAGATTCCTGAAGCATACGCTTTTCGTTTCTAACGATGATGTCCGGAGCAGCCAACTCTAACAAACGCTTCAAACGGTTGTTACGGTTAATCACCCGACGGTATAAATCGTTCAGATCAGACGTAGCAAAACGACCACCGTCCAGAGGAACAAGTGGGCGAAGATCTGGCGGTAACACTGGCAAGACAGTAAGAATCATCCATTCAGGATTATTTCCTGACGCAATAAACGCTTCAACTAATTTCAAACGTTTCGTAATTTTCTTACGCTTGGTTTCAGAATTAGTCGAACCTAATTCTTCACGCATTAATTCTGTTTCTGCATGCAAATCCATGGAAGCCAGCAAATCTTTAATCGCCTCTGCTCCCATTTTTGCAACAAACTCATCACCCCACTCTTCGAGGCGATCCAAATACTCTTCTTCAGTCAGCAGTTGACTTTTTTCCAGGTCCGTCATCCCAGGCTCAGTGACAACGTACATTTCGAAGTAAAGTACGCGCTCGATATCACGAAGCGGCATGTCCATTAACAAACCAATACGGGATGGCAGTGATTTCAGAAACCAGATATGTGCTACAGGAGAAGCCAGTTCGATGTGTCCCATTCTGTCACGACGAACTTTCGTCTGTGTCACTTCTACGCCACATTTTTCACAAATGACACCACGGTGTTTCAGACGCTTATACTTTCCGCAAAGACATTCATAGTCTTTCACCGGTCCAAAGATACGCGCACAAAACAAACCGTCCCGCTCTGGTTTGAACGTTCGGTAGTTAATAGTTTCAGGTTTTTTTACCTCACCATATGACCAAGAACGAATCATATCAGGTGAAGAAAGACCGATTTTGATTGCATCAAATTCTTCAGTCTTATGCTGTGCTTTCAGAAAGTTTAATAAGTCTTTCACAATCAGCTCCTGTAAGGAGTTAAAGGGAGCTTGTCACAGACAAGCACCCTTCTAACAGATAATCCAAATGGATTACTCTTCGTCTTCTAACTCGATGTTGATACCAAGTGAGCGAATCTCTTTTAACAATACGTTAAAGGATTCTGGCATGCCTGGTTCCATACTATGGTTTCCGTCAACGATGTTTTTGTACATCTTCGTCCGGCCATTGACATCATCTGATTTCACTGTCAGCATTTCCTGCAACGTATACGCTGCACCGTATGCTTCAAGTGCCCACACTTCCATCTCACCGAAGCGCTGACCACCAAACTGAGCTTTACCACCCAGTGGTTGCTGAGTAACCAGACTATAAGAACCAGTTGAACGCGCATGCATCTTGTCATCAACAAGGTGATTCAATTTCAGCATGTACATGTAACCGACAGTTACCGGACGTTCAAATGCATCCCCTGTGCGACCATCAAACAGCGTGAGCTGGCCTGACTCAGGTAGATCAGCAAGTTTTAGCAAACTCTTAATTTCTGGTTCTGTTGCACCATCAAAGACTGGCGTTGCAACAGGCAGCCCCTTGCGTAAATTACCAGCCAGAACACGAACATCCTCATCAGACAGAGAAGCAATATCAACTTTCTGACGAATATCGTTACCCAAGCTATAAACCTGCTGCAGAAAATCTCTGAGTTTCGCAATTTCCTGTTGCTCTCTGACCATGGCATTGATCTTATCACCAATACCTTTCGCAGCGGCACCAAGGTGGACTTCCAAAATCTGACCAATGTTCATCCGCGATGGTACACCCAGTGGGTTCAGGACGATATCAACAGGATTACCTTTTTCGTCGTAAGGCATATCTTCAACAGGGTTAATTTTCGAAATTACACCCTTGTTACCGTGACGACCAGCCATCTTATCACCAGGCTGAATGCGACGTTTTACGGCCAGATAAACTTTAACGATTTTCAAGACACCAGGCGCAAGATCATCACCCTGCGTTATCTTGCGACGCTTCATCTCGAATTTCTTATCGAAATCAGCTTTCAGCTCATCCCATTGCTCAGCAAGCTGCTCTAACTGAGACTGTTGCTCGCTGTCTTCGATTGTTTGCTCTAACCATTTCTTCCGGTCAATCGAGTCCAGTCTTGCTTCAGAGTACCCACTGGAAAGCAGAACTGCTCTCACACGAGCAAGTAAGCCACCTTCAAGAATCTGGAATTCTTCAGTCAGATCTTTCTTCGCTTCTTTCAGCTGCATCTGCTCGATTTCAAGCGCACGCTTATCTTTTTCAACACCATCGCGTGTAAAGACCTGAACATCGATAACCGTACCGGAAACAGAGTTCGGCACACGCAATGACGTGTCTTTCACATCGGATGCTTTTTCACCAAAAATAGCACGCAGCAGCTTTTCTTCTGGTGTCAGTTGTGTTTCACCTTTTGGCGTCACTTTGCCAACCAGAATATCGCCACCTTTGACTTCAGCACCGATATAAACGATACCTGATTCATCCAGCTTAGACAGCGCAGCCTCACCCACATTTGGAATATCAGCAGTAATCTCTTCAGCACCCAGTTTTGTATCACGGGCGACACAAGACAATTCCTGAATATGGATAGTGGTAAAACGGTCTTCCTGAACAACACGCTCAGAAACAAGGATTGAATCCTCAAAGTTATAACCATTCCAAGGCATAAATGCGATACGCATATTCTGCCCCAGAGCCAACTCACCTAAATCAGTTGACGGGCCATCAGCAAGTACATCACCGCGGGCAACTGGCTCTCCAGGCATCACACATGGACGCTGGTTAATACAAGTGTTCTGGTTCGAACGCGTGTACTTAGTCAGGTTATAGATATCGATACCTGCTTCACCAGGAACCAGTTCGTCATCATTCACCTTCACAACGATGCGCGATGCGTCAACGGACTGGATCATACCACCACGTTTTGCAACCGCAGTTACACCAGAGTCAACTGCAACATTACGCTCAATACCTGTACCAACGAGTGGTTTGTCTGCACGCAGTGTTGGAACGGCCTGACGTTGCATGTTCGCACCCATCAAGGCACGGTTTGCATCATCGTGTTCAAGGAATGGAATCAAAGACGCAGCAATCGATACCACCTGGTTGGTTGCAACGTCCATATAGCTGACATGTTCACGAGGATGAAGACCTGATTCACCTTTCTGACGGGCCGTGATCAACTCATCAGCAAAAGTACCTTCTTCACTTAATTTGGCATTCGCCTGTGCAATGATGAATTGTCCTTCTTCAATTGCGGAAAGGTAATCCACCTCATCAGTCACGACACCATCAACAACACGGCGATATGGCGTCTCAAGGAAACCATATTCGTTACAACGGGCAAACGCTGATAGTGAGTTGATCAAACCGATGTTTGGTCCTTCTGGCGTTTCAATTGGACACAGACGACCATAGTGAGTTACGTGGACGTCCCGTACCTCAAAACCTGCACGCTCACGCGTCAAACCACCCGGGCCTAATGCAGAAATACGACGCTTATGCGTTACTTCCGACAGCGGGTTGTTTTGATCCATAAACTGCGACAACTGAGAAGAACCAAAGAATTCTTTCACTGCTGCTGAAATTGGTTTGGCATTGATCAGGTCCTGAGGCATAACATTGTCAAGATCGCCCAGACTCAAACGCTCTTTTACTGCACGTTCAACACGGACTAAACCAACCCGGAACTGGTTCTCAGCCATTTCACCAACACTTCGGATACGTCGGTTGCCTAAGTGGTCGATATCATCAACTTCTCCAATCCCGTTACGGATTGAGATAAGTTTTTTCATGACTTCGATGATGTCGATTTCGTCTAAAGTTCCCTGCTCACCCGCATCATCACGGCCAATAGAACTATTGAACTTCATCCGGCCAACTGTAGACAAGTCATAACGTTCTTCAGAGAAGAATAAACTCTCAAACAACGCTTCAGCAGCTTCTTTTGTTGGTGGCTCACCAGGACGCATCATCCGGTAAATTTCAACCAAGGCAGAAATTCGGTCCGTTGTGCTGTCGATACGTAAGGTATCAGACATGAAAGAACCATGATCAAGTTCATTGGTATAAAGAACTTCTATTCTCTTATATCCGGCCTGTGATAGCTTCGCTAAAGTTTCCAGGCTGATTTCCTGGTTTGCCGCAGCAATAATCTCGCCAGTATCCTGATCGATATAATCATTGGAGGCAATCTTGCCAACAATGTATTCAACAGGTACTTCAATAAAAGCAACATTATCTTTTTCTAACTGACGGATATGACGTGCAGTGATGCGACGACCTTGCTCAACATATACATTGCCGTTCGCTTCGATATCAAAGCTTGCCGTTTCGCCACGCAGACGTTCAGGAATCAGCTCCATCATCAACGTTTGATCTTTGACTTCGAAAATAATTTTATCGAAGAAGAGATCAAGGATTTCTTCAGTCGTTTTACCTAGTGCACGAAGAATAATTGATGCAGGTAATTTGCGGCGGCGATCGATACGCACATACAGATTGTCCTTCGGATCAAACTCAAAATCGAGCCATGAACCACGGTAAGGAATCACACGTGCGTTATATAAAACTTTTCCTGATGAGTGAGTCTTTCCCTTATCGCTGTCGAAGAACACGCCGGGGCTTCGGTGCAGCTGGGATACGATAACCCTCTCGGTACCATTAATTACGAAGGTACCATTATCTGTCATGAGTGGAATTTCACCCATGTAGACTTCTTGTTCTTTAATATCTTTGACAGTACCCGCTGGCGCGTCTTTATCAAAAATAACCAGACGTAATTTCACACGTAGTGGTTTTGAATAAGTTACACCACGAATTTGACATTCTTTAACATCAAATACTGGCTCACCAAGACGGTAGCTAACGTATTGCAGCTCAGAATTGCCATTATAGCTCTGAATTGGAAAAACAGAACGGAAGGCAGCTTCCAGACCATATTGCCCTTCAGGATCCTGTTCGATGAATTTGTCGAACGAATCGAGCTGGATCGATAGCAGGTATGGAATGTCCAACACTTGTGGACGAGTACCAAAGTCCTTGCGGATGCGCTTTTTCTCGGTATAAGAGTAAACCATGGGGTTCCTCAGCTCGCTGATAAGTGACCCAAACTGCCCACCAATAAAACTATACTAAAAGTTTAAAGGATAAGGACAGTGACTAACTCGCTGTTTATTTGTAGTTACGTTTCATCACGTTGGATGAAACGACTTTGCATGGATATCGAACGCCTAAACAGCGGGAAAAACCGCCGATACCCTACAGCGCAAAAAGGCCGGTGGTCAATAAACCACCAGCCATTAGCCTTTCGGCTAAGCAACTAAGTATAAATTACTTAACTTCAACAGTTGCACCAGCTTCTTCAAGTTGAGCTTTCAACGCTTCAGCTTCATCTTTCTCAACACCTTCTTTCAGAGGTGATGGAGCACCGTCTACAAGCGCTTTAGCTTCTTTCAGGCCAAGACCAGTTGCGCCACGTACCGCTTTGATGGCAGCAACTTTGTTACCGCCTGCAGCAGTCAGGATGACGTCAAATTCAGTTTGCTCAGCAGCAGCATCGCCACCAGCAGCAGCACCGCCAGCAACAACAGCAGCTGCAGCAGATACACCGAATTTTTCTTCCATTGCTTCGATAAGTTCAACAACTTGCATTACAGACATTTCTGCAACTGCGTCTAGGATTTGCTCGTTAGTAATAGACATAACAATTCTCTTTTAAGTCAACAATAAGTTTATTTTGCAACCAGTAAAAAGCAAGGCTTACGCCGCAGCTTCTTGCTTTTGATCGCGAACAGCAGCGATAGTACGTACCAATTTTCCAGCAGAAGCTTCTTTCATGCACATCATCAAGCGTGCAATCGCTTCGTCGTATGTTGGTAGTGTTGCGAGTACTTCAACGTCAGCAACTGCGCCTTCGAATGCAGCAGCTTTGATCTCAAATTTGTCGTTCTCTTTCGCGAAATCTTTAAAAAGACGCGCGGCAGCACCTGGGTGCTCGTTAGAGAATGCGATCAGAGTAGGACCAACAAAAGTGTCATTCAGACACTCATAATCCGTACCCTGAACCGCACGACGTGCTAATGTATTACGAACAACTTTCATGTAAACACCCGCTTCACGCGCTTGTTTACGAAGAGTAGTCATCGCACTAACATCTACACCACGAGAGTCAGCTACAACTGCAGAAAGTGCACCACTGGCCGCTTCGTTGACTTCAGCAACAATTGCTTTTTTGTCTTGAAGATTTAAAGCCATTTTGGATTTACTCCTGGTTGTCGTTACACCACTCATTGCCATTTGAAATAACAATGAGAGCTATTGAGGTGCATTCCCAGAAGAAAGATAACTATATAATATAGAGCTTTCTGTCAGTTCGGGCACCATCTACGCAGGACAATTAAGTTTCCGGCTGGAAAACACCTGCGGTCTTGGACGGAGACTGTTTTTTGTTTAAATGAAACAAGAAGTTCAGCCCCAACCACAAATTCAGGCGCAAAATTATACATAATTTTCGCGCCTGATCAAATATTTTATGCTTGCTGTGTATTCAGAGTTGCCTGATCTACAGCGACGCCAGCACCCATTGTTGTAGAGATACTTACTTTTTTCAGGAAAGTACCTTTAGCATTGGATGGTTTCGCTTTTTTCAGAGCGATAATCAGCGCTTCAAGATTTTCTCTAATTTGGTCAGCATCAAAAGAAACTTTGCCGATAGTTGTATGAACGATACCATTCTTATCATTACGGTAACGAACCTGACCTGCTTTTGCATTCTTCACAGCTTCAGCAACGTTAGGTGTTACAGTACCAACTTTCGGGTTTGGCATCAGGCCACGAGGACCAAGAATTGTACCTAACTGACCAACAACACGCATTGCATCAGGAGAAGCAACAACAACGTCGAAGTTCATTTCGCCTTTCTTCACCTGCTCAGCCAGATCTTCCATACCAACCAGATCAGCACCAGCTTCTTTCGCAGCTTCAGCATTTGCGCCCTGAGTAAATACAGCTACGCGGATTTCGCGACCAGTGCCGTGAGGCAGTACAGTTGCGCCACGAACGTTTTGATCAGATTTACGAGCATCAATACCCAAGTTAACAGCTACATCTACAGATTCAACGAATTTAGCAGTTGCCAGTTCTTTCAGCAGTGCTACAGCTTCATTGATATCGTATTCTTTAGTGACGTCAACTTTCTCGCGAATAGTACGCATACGCTTTGTTAATTTTGCCATGATATTAACCCTCTACCACTAGGCCCATAGAACGGGCAGTACCAGCGATAGAACGTTTCATCGCTTCAATATCAGCACCAGTCATATCAGCAGCTTTAGTTTCTGCAATCTCCTGAAGCTGAGCATCAGTTACAGTCCCTACTTTTTCAGTATTTGGACGACCTGAACCAGATTTAATACCCGCAGCTTTTTTCAGAAGTACTGAAGCTGGTGGTGTTTTGGTAACAAACGTAAATGAACGGTCACTGTATACTGTGATAACAACAGGTGTAGGCAGACCTTTTTCAATTGATTCTGTTTTTGCATTAAATGCTTTACAGAATTCCATGATATTCACACCATGCTGACCCAGAGCTGGACCAACTGGTGGACTTGGGTTAGCCATACCCGCTGCAACCTGCAGCTTGATATAAGCTTCAACTTTCTTAGCCATGATATTTCCTATATTTGGGTTCTGACGCTAATCGTTTGATCAGCTCCCCGGTTAAAAATAAATACCCTATGTAAGGGGGGGCGAAATTATAGTCATAATTTGCGCAACAAACAACCCTGAAAAAGGTTCTAACTCAGTTTTTCTACCTGACCAAACTCAAGCTCAACCGGAGTCGCACGGCCAAAGATAGATACTGATACTTTCAGACGACTCTTTTCATAGTCAACTTCTTCCACAGTACCATTGAAGTCAGCAAATGGGCCATCATTTACACGAACAACTTCACCCGCTTCAAACATGGTTTTCGGACGTGGTGCTTCGCTCGCTTTTTCCAAACGATTTAAAATAGCATCTGCTTCTTTGTCTGTGATAGGAGCAGGACGATCTGATGTACCACCAATGAAGCCCATCACTCGGGGAACGCTACGCACAAGATGCCAGGATTCATCATTCATGATCATCTGCACAAGTACATATCCCGGAAAGAACTTTCTTTCACTCTTGCGTCGCTGGCCTGCTCGCATTTCAACAACTTCTTCAGTAGGAACCAAAACTTCTCCGAAGAAGTCTTCCATTCCATGCATTTTTATATGCTCACGTAATGACTGAGCAACACGTCCTTCAAACCCGGAAAAGGCTTGAACAACGTACCAGCGTTTTTTAGGAGCTTCACTCATGAATTAAACCCTCTATACTCCTGTTGCGAATGCAACAAGACGAACCATAATACCGTCAATACCCCACAGAGCTAATGCCATAACAACACATACAGCCAATACAATCAGCGTTGTCTGTATGGTCTCTTGACGAGTAGGCCATACCACTTTGCGCACTTCGATTTTCGCTTCGCGGGCAAACTTAATTGCAATCTGACCTTTAATTGTTGTCGCAGCAACACCCAGTGCAGCCGCGATCAAAACGATGACACCCGCAGCCCGGATTACAATGGAGACTGTCTCACCGTAAAATGAGTTACCTACTACTGCAGCAGCCAACAGAACAAGAGCAAGAAACCACTTAAACTTATCAACTGCATTGGAGCTCTCAGGAGTTTCAGCATGATTTGCTTTCATAAACCAACCTGTTACTAGTCTTAATATAGACGACAATAACCCCGCTAATGCAGGGCAATACGGTTGATATACAACCTAACTGCTATATATCGAACCAGATAAAAACTTTTTCTGTTCAACTTCTCAACGATTGACTAACAAGTAATCAATATATATCTTCAGTGCAGAAAAAGGGCATCAAATGATGCCCTTTTTACTAGTGTTAAGTCAAATCATTATGCGATGATTTTAGCAACAACACCGGCGCCTACTGTACGGCCACCTTCACGAATCGCAAAACGAAGACCTTCGTCCATCGCGATTGGCGCAATCAGCTCAACAATCATCTTGATGTTGTCGCCTGGCATCACCATTTCTACGCCTTCTGGTAACTCAATCGCACCTGTTACGTCCGTTGTACGGAAGTAGAACTGTGGACGGTAGCCTTTGAAGAATGGTGTATGACGACCACCTTCATCTTTTGACAACACGTAAACTTCTGATTCGAATTTTGTGTGCGGCGTGATTGAACCTGGCTTAGCAAGTACCTGACCACGCTCTACTTCATCACGCTTAGTACCACGCAGAAGCACGCCAACGTTCTCACCTGCACGACCTTCGTCAAGCAGCTTACGGAACATTTCTACACCAGTACAAGTCGTCTTAGTCGTCTCTTTGATACCGATGATTTCTACTTCGTCACCAACTGTGATGATGCCTTGCTCTACACGACCTGTTACTACTGTACCACGGCCCTGGATTGAGAATACATCTTCGATTGGCAGAATGAAATCCTGATCGATTGCACGCTCTGGCTCTGGGATGTAAGTATCCAAAGCTTCTGCAAGCTCAACAATCTTGTCTTCCCACTCTTTCTCACCGTTCAGTGCACCCAGTGCTGAACCCTGAATTACTGGCAAGTCATCTCCAGGGAATTCATATTCTGAAAGCAGTTCACGTACTTCCATTTCTACCAGCTCAAGCAGCTCTTCATCATCTACCATGTCACATTTGTTCATGAAGACGATGATGTAAGGAATACCTACCTGACGACCCAGCAGGATGTGCTCACGAGTCTGTGGCATTGGACCATCTGTCGCTGCAACAACCAGGATACCACCATCCATCTGTGCCGCACCTGTGATCATGTTTTTTACATAATCCGCGTGTCCAGGACAGTCTACGTGCGCGTAGTGGCGGCTTGGAGTGTCATACTCAACGTGTGAAGTCGCGATTGTGATACCACGCTCACGCTCTTCAGGCGCGTTATCGATTGATGCGAAATCTTTCGCTTCACCACCATACACTTTGGCAAGTGTTGTACAGATTGCTGCTGTTAGCGTTGTTTTACCGTGGTCAACGTGGCCGATAGTACCAACGTTTACGTGCGGTTTCGTACGTTCAAATTTTTCTTTAGACATAATAGTCCCTCTAGGTACGGATTTAAGGTGGCTTTATGACCACGCAACCAAAATTATTGGTAATAAAGTATATAACAAAAGGAAATGTTTGCTTAGAGCTGGTGCTGATAGGCAGACTCGAACTGCCGACCTCATCCTTACCAAGGATGCGCTCTACCACCTGAGCTATATCAGCACTCATAATTGAGTGGAGCGGGCAGCGGGAATCGAACCCGCATCATCAGCTTGGAAGGCTGAGGTAATAGCCATTATACGATGCCCGCACACGTAGTAACTCTGAGAGCTATTTCCTAAAGAATATGGTGGAGGGGGACGGATTCGAACCATCGAAGGCAGTGCCGGCAGATTTACAGTCTGCTCCCTTTGGCCACTCGGGAACCCCTCCAAATTTTAACTCACTCTATTTTAACAAAAAATAAAGTGGTGCCGACTGCCGGAATCGAACTGGCGACCTACTGATTACAAGTCAGTTGCTCTACCTACTGAGCTAAGTCGGCGTAAGTGGGGCGCATTCTATTGAATGATTTCATCCCTTGCAAGCCTTTCTGCGAAAAAAAATTCAAATTTCTTATGTTTTTGCTTATTCGCTGCTTTTTCAGACAATTTCCCCTGCTGTAACCTAATATATTGTCATTGTTTGTTGCTTTCTCTTTTTTTCTTAGGGTATGTTGCTGTACCTGCCGATTTCAGTCATGGGTATAATATGAATCCTTACTTATCATTTGATAGATATCAATGGTCGGAACTTCGCAATTCAGTTCCAATGACACTGTCAGAGAACGATCTTCTTGAATTGCAAGGCATTAATGAACAACTGACCATGAAGGAAGCAGTTGAAATTTATTTACCTTTGGCAAGACTACTGAATTTATATGTCGCTTCACGTCAAACAAGAAATACGATTCTAAACCAGTTTTTAGGACGAAAAAGAGTGCCTCCTTTTGTGATCGGTATTGCCGGGAGCGTTGCAGTCGGGAAAAGCACCACAGCACGTCTGCTGAAAGCACTTCTTTCCCGTTGGGAAAACCACCCTAAAGTTGAGCTGGTCACAACAGATGGGTTTCTTTATCCGAATGAAGTCCTCCTTGAGAAAGGCATTATGCAGAAAAAAGGGTTTCCGGAATCCTATGATATAAAGAGCCTTGTGCAATTTGTATCCGATGTAAAATCAGGAAAACCCAACGTTTCAGCGCCGGTATATTCTCATTTGACCTATGACATCACTGAAGAAAAAAAGATTGTCAATGATCCTGATATTCTGATTCTCGAAGGGCTCAATGTCTTACAAAGCGGGATGGATTATCCCCATGCACCACACCGGGTTTTTATTTCTGATTTTCTTGATTTTTCAATTTTTGTTGATGCTAACCCAGTGTTTATTGAAAACTGGTACGTCTCAAGGTTTATGAAATTCAGGCATGGAGCCTTCAAAACACCAGGCTCTTATTTTAGTCACTACACCCGTATTGCCGAAGATGAAGCCACCTCGATAGCAAAAAATATCTGGCATGCGATTAACGGAAAAAATCTACAGGAAAATATTTTACCAACACGGGAAAGAGCACAGCTTATTTTACGTAAAGGAAAAAATCATACGGTGGAACAAATTTTACTGCGTCAATAGATTGAATTGAGATGAATTGCCCCCCGTCCAGCGACAGGATGACTAATTGTCATCCTGTTTTTCATCACTTCTTAACGAAATCTCACCACCAACAAAACTGCGTATACCTTCCTCTGTCTCCAGTAAGACTGCACCATGTGTATCAATCCCTCTTTCAATACCACGAACCACCTGATCTCCCATCAGTAATTTCACCGGGCGGTTAATAAAATTATCCATGCTATTCCATGCGTCAATGAAACCTGCAATCCCTGTTTCTTCATAACCTCTCAATATATCCGTCCAGGAACGAATTAAAGCAACTGCCAGCTCATTACGATCAATCAAATGCTCCCCCATTACCTGAGAAAGGGTCGTCCATGGCTGGTCAATCGTAATATCCTCCTGCCGCATAAACAGATTCATGCCCATGCCTATAATTAAATGCGCTGCGTCACCCGCCTGGCCGGAAACTTCAACAAGAATACCTGCCAGCTTTTTATCCTGATAATAAAGATCATTCGGCCACTTAAGCTTTACATCATCAACACCAAGCGCTTTCAGGGCCTCAATCACGGCGATACCAACAACCAGACTCAGCCCCATTGCGGCAGCCATACCGGCTTCCAGCTTCCAGTACATTGAAAAATAGAGATTAGCTCCAAAAGGTGAGTTCCATTGTCTTCCTCTTCGCCCGCGCCCCTTTGACTGATATTCAGCAAGACAGACAGCACCAGATTCAAGGTCTCCGGCCCGTTCGACTAAATACTGATTTGTCGAGTCAATAATAGGATGAAGTGTGACAGGATTAGACACATGCTGTTGAATTAAATGTTCATCCAAAAGCTGCATTGGTTGGGCAAGCTGATAACCTTTTCCCTGAACACGAAAAACATCAACACCCCAGTCCTGTATGCCTTTGATGTGTTTGCTAACCGCGGCTCTTGAGACACCCAGCTGCTCTCCCAGATATTCGCCGGAATAAAATTGCCCATCAGATAATAGCGACAAAATTTTTAATTTGGCCTGATGTGTCTTCATCCGGAACATTCCTTTTTAATCAAATCACTTAAATAAACTTCTCCCGTCGCACCAATAAAACGCACTTCATGCTCAAGTGAAACACCATATGTTTCAAATACCCGGGAATAAACATGGGCAGCTAACCGGATAACATCTTCCGCAGTTGCATTATCATCATTCACCAAAACAAGCGCCTGATTTGGGTGTACCTGCGCTCCGCCAATCTTCATACCTTTCAGGCCACATTGTTCAATCAGCCAACCCGCCGCCAGCTTCACACCCTGTTCCTGAGGATAACTTACAATATCGGGAAAACGTTGTTTAATCAGTTCAAAATCCTCATGTGAAATCACCGGATTTTTGAAGAAACTCCCGGCATTACCGCTCACCTCCGGGTCCGGTAATTTTTCCTGACGAATATGACAAACATGTTCAAAAACCGCTTCAGCCCCGGCATCTTCAGGAAGCTGGCGCAAAGCACCATAATGCAGTGCAGGCGCTCTGTTTTTCACGACAACCAATCCGATAGCAACCACAACAGCCTTTTGATACAAATGATGTTTAAAAACTGAATCTCTGTAACCAAAACAGCATTCATTTTTACTGAGGCGGTGAACGGTCAGGCTTTCCAGACAGAGGTAATCAACATATTCACAGATATCTTTGAATTCAATGCCATAAGCACCAATATTTTGGATCGGTGCACTACCTGCGCAACCCGGAATCATGGCAAGGTTTTCAAGTCCGGCTATATTTTGTCTGACGGTATTTTCCACCAAATCAGGCCAGTCTTCTCCGGCGCTGACGTGTAAATGATAGGTCGCACTATTTTCAGAAATTGTAATTCCTTTCAGACAATTGATGATGACAACCCCATCAAAGAAAGTAGTAAACAGTACATTACTTCCCTGCCCCAGAACCATTTTAGGCAGATTTTTCCACTCAGGCCGGCGATAAACATCAACCAGCTCATCAACAGAACTCACCTCGACCAAAAACCGACAACATTGCGCAATACCAAAAGTATGGTAAGCACGCAGGCTGGCATTCGAATGTATTTGCATGTTTTTCTATCAATCCGGTAAACTAAAATCTATTTAAAATCTGCTCAAACCGATTCTCATGAATCAATTATTATTCGAACAACTTGATCCTATTAAGATACCACTCATTCAACGTTTTTATAAACAACACTATCCGTCCGGAAAAGCAAAAAAAGATGAGCAAGTGATTATAGCCAAAGATAATCAGCATCAAATTTGTGCAGCGGTACGATTCAGACACATATCGAACTACCAGTTATTAACCGGTATGACAGTGGCAACAGAAAAGAGGCAGCAAGGCATAGGTCATCAGTTACTGACTTTTTGTGAACAACGGATCCTCCATGAGCAAGTCTATTGCTTTGCATTGGCACATTTAAAAGATTTTTACACGACTCATCACTTCAGATATCAAGAACCAGATACTTTGCCTGAAGCTATTCGAACGCTCTATTTTCGGTATACCCGTCAGGGAAAAGTCCTTATCCCTATGAGATACATCACCCCGGGTCCCCGATAATTCGCCAGCGCTCCAGAGAAAGACAGCCGGAAAGAAAAAGTTTGATTCATTTCTGGCTTCAATAATCTTTTTCAGGGTAGAATTTCGCGTTTAGTCTGACAAAGCGAACCGAAAAGTTGATCTGATGTCATATGTTTACAACCCAAAACAAGTTATAGCTATGCGTTCAGAGAATTTGGTAGTATTAATGCTTTGCAATTTTGCGTCTATTGGGGTAACTCGCTAACGATGATCGCTCGTAGAAATTTATTCGAACAATTGCCAACAATTGCAATAGAACCAGAAGACTTCCAGGTTTTATTCTCTGCAGAGCAATTCAGGCAATATCTGGTTCAAGCGATTCGTCAGGCCACTCATCGCATCTACATTGTTGCGCTTTATCTTGAGGCTGACGAAGCTGGCAAAGAAATCCTGACCGAACTTTATGCAGCTAAACAACGAAATCCAGACCTTGATATCAATGTCTGTGTTGACTGGCACAGAGCACAAAGAGGACTCATTGGCGCCGAAAGCTCAGCTGGAAACGCAGCGATGTATGAGTCTTTCGCTTTGTCCAGTGAACACCAGATTCCCGTATATGGTATACCAGTGCGGGGAAAAGAAGTCCTTGGTGTACTTCACCTGAAAGGATTTATTATCGATGATGAAGTGATATACAGTGGTGCCAGCCTGAATAATGTATATCTTCAATATCAGAATCGTTACCGTTTTGACCGCTATCATGTCATTCAAAGTAAAGCATTGGCTGACTCCATGGCTGGTTTTATTCACTGTCAGATGCTTTCTCATCCTGCGGTCAATAATCTGGCAACACCTTCCCGCCCGGTCACCAAGGAACTCAAGCCCGTCATACGACAATTCAGAAACTGTTTATCTCAGGCTAAATATCCATTTCAGCATCAGGAAATATCGCCAGGCCATGTTGGTATTACGCCACTCGTGGGCGTTGGAAAGAAAAGTAATCATCTGAATTTGCATATCAATCACATGATCTCGCGGGCTCAAAAAGAGATTTTCATTTGCACGCCATATTTTAACTTTCCCAAACGAATCGAAGTTCAGGTAAAGCGTGCGCTGAAGCGTGGCGTCAAAGTCAACATCATTGTCGGCGACAAAACCGCAAATGATTTTTATATCCGGCCTGAAGATACATTTAAAACAATAGGTGGCTTACCCTATTTATATGAATTGAACCTTCGCCGTTTTGCTAAAGCTAATGAAGACAAAATAGCCAGTCGCCAGCTTTCAATTCATGTATGGAAGCATGACGACAATAGTTTTCATTTGAAAGGGATCTGGGTTGACCGACAGTACATGTTAATTACAGGTAATAACCTCAATCCCCGTGCATGGCGGCTTGATCTGGAAAATGGCCTCCTGATCCAGGACCAATACGGTCACCTGACCAGTAAATTTGAGCAGGAATTCGAAAATATTCTCCAACATACCCAGCTTATCTGTACCTATAAGCAAATTGATGCTCTCGATACGTACCCCCCCAAAGTTCAACGACTGATTAAACGTATTTTACGGGTAAAAGCAGACAGGATTTTAAAACATATTCTTTGATCAGTTCCAAATGACAGCGGGCCACTTCAATGTGGCCCGCTGTCATTTTTTCCTGATTTAGTGCTCAGATAAAGCTATAAGCATCACCATAAATATGATCGCTGCGGGCATGCTTATTCAAGGTAAACTGTTCCCGGGCAAAGCCTGCCATTTCAAACCTGCCAGCAATATAAATATCCACATCAGCAAGCGAATCAAAATCTTCTGCAACCGCCTGAATCACATTGCCGGTTTTACCCTGCCAGTTACTCTCAGCTGTTTCAATGACAGGGATAAACTGAACATTTGTGTTCTGCTCATCAATTTGATTGAGCTCATCAATCGCGTAGAGTTGATGACTATCCTTCGCTCCCCAGTAAAGATATATATTTCGGCTGACTGACTGGCTCAGACAATGGTCCAGAATCGAGCGTACATAGCTAAAGCCGGTTCCTCCGGCAATCAGTAAAAGGTCCCGTTCTGAAGTTTCCCGTAACCACGCATCACCATGAGGTACATCAATACTGATATCCTGATTGTCTTTCATTGCAGCTTTCATCATTTCAACGACTTCAAACGCATATGCATTATGCTCAGCAGCTCCGATATGCAATTCCAGCTCGCCTTCATGCCGGCAAGGACTGCTTGCAATAGAAAACGGACGTTTATCCTGCTCTCCCATGACAACCATTAAGTATTGTCCGGGTTTAAATGAAACAGGCTTCGACGGCTGTAATAATATTTTATAGGTATTGCTGGCTAAAGGCTGAATCGACTTAACTTTACTTTGAATTATCATAAACTTCCTCTGAATTACCCATACCGGATAACTATCAAACTGCAATGAATGCTCTGCTTTACCTCAATATTCATCACACAAACAAATAAAAAATAATTACTTACATAATTCCCAGCTCATCCCACATTTGATCGACTCTGGCAACAACATCGGCATCTTTCTGAATTTGTCTGCCCCATTCCCGCTCTGTTTCCCCAGGCCATTTATTCGTTGCATCCATTCCCATTTTAGAACCCAATCCAACTTTTGGAGAAGCAAAATCAAGTGAGTCGATCGGTGTATTCTCAATCAAAACCGTATCACGGGCCGGATCCATTCTTGTTGTAATCGCCCAGATGACATCCTTCCAGTCTCTCGCATTGACGTCCTCATCACAAACAACAACAAATTTGGTATACATAAATTGCCGTAAAAAAGACCAAACGCCCATCATGACCCGCTTGGCATGACCTGGATATTGTTTCTTCATCGTCACAATCGCCATTCGGTAGGAACATCCTTCCGGCGGTAAATAGAAGTCAGTAATCTCCGGAAACTGTTTTTGTAATATCGGAACAAAAACCTCATTCAACGCTTCGCCTAAAACGGCAGGTTCATCTGGTGGACGCCCGGTATAGGTACTGTGATAGAGAGGATCTCTGCGCATTGTCATATGAGTAACAGTAAAGACATGATGACGCTCAACCTCATTAAAATATCCGGTATGATCGCCATAAGGACCTTCATCCGCATATTCTTCCGGATCAATATATCCTTCGAGAACAATCTCGGCGCTTGCCGGTATTTCCAAATCGTTACTGACAGACTTGACCACTTCTGACTTGCTGCCCCGCAATAAGCCAGCAAAAGCATATTCTGACAACGTGTCCGGTACTGGCGTTACAGCACCTAAAAGCGTGGCAGGATCTGCGCCAAAAGCAACAGAGACAGGAAATGGTTCTCCCGGATGCGCTTCACGCCAGTCAAAAAAGTCTGTCGCGCCTCCCCGGTGAGAAAACCAACGCATAATGATTTTATTTTTAGCTATCTTTTGCTGTCGGTAAATACCCAGATTCTGACGTTTTTTTACCGGCCCCCGGGTCACAGTAAGTCCCCATGTCATTAGCGGTGCCACATCACCAGGCCAGCAGGTCATCACCGGAATCTTATCCAGATCCACCTCATCACCTTGCCAGATAATTTCCTGGCAGGGTGCCTTTTTCAACCGCTTCACCGGCATATTCAGGACTTGTTTAAAAACCGGAAGTTTATTTAAAGCATCTTTAAACCCCTTCGGCGGTTCAGGCTCTTTCAGATAAGCTAATAGTTGTCCGACTTCCCGAAGTTCCTGAACATTTTCACGCCCCATCCCCATCGCGACACGTTCAGGCGTACCAAATAAATTAGCCAGTACAGGCATGTCATAACCAATCGGGTTTTCAAATAAAAGCGCGGGACCAGCAGCGCGCAAAGTCCTGTCACATATTTCTGTCATCTCGAATTTGGGATCAACCGGGTGCTGAATACGCTTTAACTGATCAATACTTTCAAGATATATAATAAAATCGCGTAAATCCTTAAAAATCATAAGGCATCTAGATCTGGAAAATGTAGGGTGCAGTATAACAAAAAGAATACAACTCTGACTGATATTTCTAACATAGCAAATCACTGAAATATGCCCAAAGAAGTCTGACAAACAGCTCAGCGATATAGTGATTTATGGATCACTTACAAGTCAACAAACCTTTTGATGAGATGACGCTTGATCGTTTTATTGTCCTGAATTAACTGTTGTAGCCAGTACCCATATCCTTCTTTCACCAATGATCGTGCAGTCACCTCGGCAGTGTCGCTCCGGCTCATTTGCCGGATGAGGAAATGTTTTACATTGTCTGGCATCGGTTTTAACCGGGTCAGCTGTTTGATAGCCAACAATTTTAAACCGGGATTATTTGCAGCTTTGATAATCTGCCCAACAGCAAAAGCATCCTGCTGAACAGAAAGATAGTTTAACTCTGAAATAGTAAAACCATCCGGTTTCATTAGCCATAACAACTTGTATACACCCGCATTTTTACTTCTTCTGGCTAACGCTGACATCAGCCTTGTTGAAGGCAACCAACTGGTGACTGGCTCACTGACCAGGGGATGTGTTAAATAGAGAATTTCATCATCAGTCAAACGTTCCAGTTCCTGAATCAGTAACGATTCATGTAAACGGACTAAATCTTCATCACCAGACAGCCAGGAACGCAACTCAAAATTATGCTGTCGGATACGCTGAAGCATCGACACAGTATTTTGTTGATGCTTCCATGTCCGGAGTAACCTGCCGGAAACAGCAGGAAAGTCAAAAGCAGGTACCGTAAATGTGTATCCATCTTTTCTTTCAGATAGATACCAGGCAGGCTTAATGGATTGCTGAGCCCGCACAAATTGCTTTATTTTCAATGAAACAGAAAAATGTTCCTGCTCAAGACGTTTGAGCAGTAAATAACGGGCAGCTTCCTGTCCGGGAAGGGAGATTCGCTGTAAAGAAAAATTAAGTTCATCAATTTTCTCACTAAGCAGCAATTGATGAAGTTCATTCAGCTGGCTGAGAATTTGGGATGACTGCAACAACTGTTCTCTGGAAAGCTCATCCAGCTCTCCGGCACTAACATATTGGAGGTTTGTCCATAGCAGAACAAAAAGAAGTAATAACATCAACATTCCTTGTTGTATGTGAATTACCTTCAGTAAGATTCAGTAATAGTGGAGTCTGACTCATCAAAATGCAATAAAAAAACATCACCAAGTGGTGATGTTTTCAAATTCAGAACCGGATTCAGATTTATTGACGTCTCATAGCATCAAAAAACTCGTCATTGGTTTTTGTCATTGCAAGCTTATCAATGAGGAATTCCATCGCATCGATTTCTCCCATCGGGTGAACGATCTTGCGCAAAATCCACATTTTCTGCAGCTCGTCGGCTTTTGTCAGCAATTCTTCACGACGCGTACCGGAACGGTTAAAGTCAATTGCAGGGAAAACCCGTTTCTCAGCAATCTTACGATTCAGGTGTAACTCCATGTTACCAGTTCCTTTGAACTCTTCGTAAATGACTTCATCCATTTTAGAACCGGTATCAACCAACGCTGTGGCAATAATTGTCAGGCTTCCGCCTTCTTCAACATTCCGTGCAGCGCCGAAAAATCTTTTGGGCCGGTGTAATGCATTCGCGTCCACACCACCGGTTAATACTTTTCCGGATGAAGGGACGACCGTATTATATGCACGGGCTAAACGTGTAATTGAGTCAAGCAAGATAACAACATCTTTTTTATGCTCAACCAGACGTTTGGCCTTTTCAATCACCATTTCAGCAACCTGAACGTGGCGGGATGCAGGCTCATCGAAAGTCGAAGCAACCACTTCACCTTTGACCAAACGCTGCATTTCTGTGACTTCTTCCGGACGTTCATCAATCAAAAGTACCATCAGTTCACATTCAGGGTGATTGTACGCAATGCTTTGAGCAATATTTTGCAAAAGCATCGTCTTACCCGCTTTTGGCGGCGCAACAATCAACCCACGCTGGCCTTTACCAATCGGTGATGCCAGATCAAGAACACGCGCAGTGATGTCTTCTGTTGAGCCATTCCCCCGCTCCATAATCATACGCTCATTGGCATGTAACGGCGTCAGGTTTTCAAAGAGGATCTTATTGCGGGCATTGTCTGGCTTGTCGTCGTTAACAGTATTCACTTTCAGCAATGCAAAATAACGCTCACCTTCTTTTGGCGGGCGAATCTTACCGGAGATGGAATCCCCTGTACGCAGGTTAAAACGACGTATCTGACTGGGTGACACATAGATGTCATCCGGGCCTGCCAGATAGGAGCTGTCAGAGCTGCGCAAGAAGCCGAAACCATCCTGCAGAATTTCTAACACGCCATCACCAAAAATATCTTCTCCGCTCTTTGCATGCGCTTTCAGTATCGAGAAGATAATGTCTTGTTTTCTCAAACGTGCAAGGTTTTCCAGCCCGAGGCTTTCACCAAGTTTCACGAGATCAGACACAGGTCTGTTCTTTAGTTCTGTTAGGTTCATTGTGGTGGATTGTTGTTTAGTCAAAATTAGGATCTGTTTGCTAAGTTAAGGTTAAGATAGACTTTGGCCTCAGGATTGACCAAGAAGTGAACACATATTTAATTAACGTGCATTAAACTAGCACCATTTAATTATCGAGTCCAGATATTGTTGTAAGTTTATGTGCAAAACCGTACATATTTCTATATACGGTTTTTGCTCAAGATCACAAATGTGAATCTAAAAACTCAACCAACTGAGTTTTGGACAACGCACCAACTTTTGTTGCAGCAACCTGACCATTCTTAAACAACAATAAAGTCGGGATACCACGAATACCAAATTTCGCTGGCGTATCAGCATTTTGATCAATATTCAGTTTTCCGATAGTGAGTTTATCTCCGAACTCTTCTGCGATCTCATCGAGAATCGGAGCAATCATTTTACATGGACCACACCATTCCGCCCAAAAATCTACAAGAACAGGGCCTGCAGCTTTGATTACACTGTCCTCAAAACCTTCATCACTAAGCTGCAAAATCTTATCACTCATCTTCAACTCCAATGTTTTTCCTGAACTGATTGCATAATGATCAGCATTTAGATGTCCTATTGGAATGTATTTACTTCCGTATTGCAAGCTTAAGCTGATATTCTATAGTGATGAAAAAGACACATATCACAGAGCAAAAATTCGCCGATTTGGGATTACACCCCCAAATTAAAACAGGTTTGACAACAAAAGGGTTCGAATTTTGTACCCCGATTCAAGCCTTGGCGCTGCCGGTACTGCTCTCCGGCCAAGACATTGCAGGCCAGGCCCAAACAGGGACTGGTAAAACTTTAACGTTTCTTGCTGCGACATTTCATCATCTGCTGACCATTCCTGCTCATGAAGGCCGGAAGCCGGGTAATCCAAGAGCGATTATCATGGCACCAACCCGCGAACTGGCCATACAAATTTTTCATGATGCAGAGCCACTGACACAAAGCTCAGGACTGAAAGTGGCCCTTGCCTATGGTGGTGAAAGTTACGAGAAACAATTATCCCGGCTCAAAGATGGTGTCGATATTCTGATTGGAACCACAGGACGAATCATCGACTTTTATAAACAGCGGGTGTTCAACCTGAATAACATTCAGGTGGTAGTCCTTGATGAAGCAGACCGGATGTTTGACCTTGGTTTTATTAAAGATATCCGCTTTTTATTCCGCCGGATGCCTGAACCAAAAGAACGTTTGAACATGCTCTTTTCTGCCACCTTATCTTACCGGGTACAGGAACTGGCGTTTGAACACATGAACCAGCCTGAGCATATTGTTGTAGAACCAGAACAAAAAACCGGGCACCGGATCAAAGAAGAGCTCTTTTATCCATCCAATGAACATAAAATGTCTTTGCTTCAAACATTGATTGAAGAAGAATGGCCCGATCGGGCAATCATTTTTGCAAATACCAAACATAAATGTGAATCAGTCTGGGGGCACCTTGCAGCCGACGGACATCGTGCAGGCCTGTTAACCGGGGACGTCCCTCAGAAAAAACGGGAACGGATTTTAGAACAGTTTACACAAGGCCAGCTGGATATTCTGGTCGCAACTGATGTGGCTGCACGGGGATTACATATTCCGCAGGTCACCCATGTATTTAACTATGATTTACCTGATGACAGTGAAGATTATGTTCACCGGATAGGCCGTACAGGACGCGCAGGCGCAAGCGGTCACTCAATCAGCTTCGCCTGTGAAGAATACGCCATCAACCTGCCTGCCATCGAAAGCTATATTAATCACACGATTCCTGTATCTGATTATGATGCATCGGCTTTATTGACAGATTTGCCTGCGCCATTGAAAATGCATTCACCTCGTCCTGCCCGGAGAACCAATACCGGCGGTGCACGTTCAGGAAACAACAACGGGCAACCCAGAAAAAGACAGAAGCGTTCAGGGTCGCCTCAACACAAAAAAAAGGATAGCTGAGTCTTTTTATGAGCCAGGTCGTACCTTCACCACTATATGCAGCTATTGATTTAGGTTCCAATAGCTTCCACATGCTCATTGTCCGCCATGTCAATGGCAGTGTACAAACAATGGCAAAAATCAAGCGTAAAGTCAGACTTGCAGCTGGTTTGGATGAGCAAAATACGTTGAGTGAAGAAGCCATGCAACGCGGCTGGGATTGCCTGCGTCTTTTTGCTGAACGGCTTCAGGATATTCCAGGGGAGAATATCCGGATTGTTGGGACCGCAACATTAAGAACAGCAACTAATGCAGATGTATTCATCCGGAAAGCCAATCAAATCTTAGGTTATCCGCTTGAAGTCATTCCCGGCACCGATGAAGCCGCGACGATTTATAAAGGTGTTGCCCATACATCAGGTGGTTCAGGGCGCCGGCTGGTTGTCGATATTGGTGGCGCAAGCACCGAGTTAATCATCGGTGAAGGCTTCGAAGCAAATGCATTAACCAGCCTGAAAATGGGATGTGTCACCTGGCTTGAAAAACATTTCCGCAACAGGCAACTCACTGAGTCAAACTTTATTCAGGCGATAGAAGATGCCAAACAAGTTATCCGGCCGGTTTTACAGCAATATCAGAAATTAGGCTGGGATGTCTGTGTTGGCGCAAGTGGTACTGTACAGGCACTTCAGGAAATCATGCTCGCTCAGGGCATGGATGAAGTGATTACACTGGCAAAACTGAAACGTCTGCAAAATCAGGCGATGTTGGCAGATCATCTGGAAGAACTGGAAATTGAAGGCTTAACACTGGAAAGAGCGCTGGTTTTTCCAAGTGGCCTGTCGATTCTGATAGCGATCTTTGAATTGCTGAATATCAGCGCCATGACACTGGCTGGAGGCGCACTGCGGGAAGGACTGGTCTACGAAATGATCACCGAACTCCGGCAGGATAATATCCGTGAGCGTACAATCAAAAGTATGCAAAGCCGTTATCAGATCGACGACATCTATGCCGGGCAGGTGGCAAACCTTGCCAGCCAATTGTTTCAGCAGTGCGGCGGGTCAGCATGGATTCCTGAGCCACAGTCTGAAATGCTGCTCAGAACTGCGGCTCAATTACATGAAATCGGTCTGTCGATTGATTTCAAAACAGGTGGTCAGCATAACGCCTATCTCATTCAACATTCAGATCTGCCGGGATTTACCCGGGCCCAGCGTTATTTTCTGGGTGAGTTAACCCGGCGCTACCGGGATACGTTAACATCGTTACCGGAACAACATGCATTGTCCAGCACCAGTGGTAAAAGGCTGCTGAGGTTACTGAGACTGGCAGTATTGCTCAGTCACCGCCGGGATCAACAGCTGGTTCCGGAATTTGTCGTCACGGCAGACAAAGAAAAACTGACACTCAGTATTGATCTGCAATGGCTGGACAACAACCCACTCACCAAAGCTGAGCTGGAAACAGAGAGTAACCGGCAAACCGATATGGGGTGGCCACTGGTACTCACCGAAAAATAGCAGGAAAAAGTCCCGGTTTCAGCGCACTCTCCGGCCTCACGTCTGAGATAATCCTTCTTCCGGGCCTTTCTTCTCATTCTTTACCCGGTTCAACATGGCTCTTAGTTTAATTGGCTTGACCGGTTTCGGCATGAACCGGAATCCATGTGATTCAATCACATCCAGCATATCCTCTGTCCGGTCTGCACTGATGATAATCCCTTCAAACCGATCACCGAGCCGGAGCCGGCATTGCTGTAATACTTCAAGTCCTGTCCGACCATGATCCAGCCGGTAATCAGAGAGAATGACATCCGGATGCCAGCGCTCATCAATTTTTCTTAATCCGGAAACTAAATCTTTTGCCGTTCTGATATCGACACCCCAACGAGACAACAATGCGGTCATTCCTTCCAGAATATCCGATTCATTATCAATACAAAGCACTTTGATTCCAGCTAATCCGCCATCTGTGGATACCTTTTGCTCTGCGGGCTTCTTCTTCACATCCGATGCTTTGGCTCTGCGCAATTTCAGATAGAACACACTACCCTGCCCCGGCCATGAACGCATATCTATTCTGTGGCCAAGTACCTGAGCAATACCTCTGGAGATCGCCAGCCCCAGTCCAACGCCCTGATCAGACTGAACCCGGCCACCCCGGTTAAATTCTTCAAAAATATCCTGCTGTTTATCTTCCGGGATACCAATGCCGTTATCCCAGACTTCAATCCGGATTTGATTGCCGTCATGTCTGACGCCTAATATCACTTTCCCGTTGGTCGTATAGCGAAATGCATTGGTCAGAAAGTTCTGAATGACACGGCGTAAAAGTTTCGGATCTGACCGGACATATACCGAAGAAGGCACCATCGAAAAATCAATGCCCTGCTGACGGGCAAGTACATGAAACTCAGCATCCAGATGGCTCAGTACATCATGGACGGCAAAAGCATGGATATTGGTATCCAGCTTCCCTGACTCCAGCCGTGAAATATCCAGTAAATCACCAATCAACTCTTCAGCCGCACCAAGGGCACTTTCAATGTGCATTGACAAATGTTGCGTCTCTTCCTCTTGAGTCAGCTCTGACAGTGATGATGCAAACAGCCGGGCAGCATTCAGAGGCTGCATGAGATCATGACTGACTGCCGCCAGAAAACGGGACTTGGACTGTGATTCCCGTTCAGCGCGCTGCGTTTCCTGCACCAGCTGACGGTTAAGCTTTTCAAGCTCTCTGGTTCGCCTGTGAACCCGTTCTTCGAGAAACTCATTCGTTTGTTTGAGAGCATCCTCGGCATCGCGAAAAACTGTAATATCAGAAAAAAGCATCACAAAACCACCACCAGGCATCGCATTACCCTGTACTTCAATGACCCGGCCATCAGGCCGCATCCGGGAAGAGGTATGACTGGTTCCGGCTTCAAGGTGGCGTAATCTCTTTTGAACATGGGCTTCAATATCTCCCGGTCCACACAATCCCTGTTCTGCATTATGACGGATGACATCCGCAACAGGCCGTCCGACCTGAATCAGCCCCTGAGGAAAATCAAACAGTTCCAGATAGCGCTGATTCCAGGCGACCAGACGAAGCTGCTTATCAATGACGGAAAGCCCCTGCCCGATATGTTCGATTGCACCTTGCAGCAAGCCCCGGCTAAAATCATATAATTCAGAGGCTTCATCAACGATAGTTGCAACTTCTTCCAGCTGCATATTGCGGCCCTGCAACGCAGATGACAGCACAAGCCTGGCCGAAGAAGCCCCAAAAATCCCGGCTAATACTCTTTCTGCATGCCGGATTAAAGATGAAGGCGCCTGCTGCTGAGGTATTCTCAGTCCGGAATATCTTTCCCAGAACTGTGAAAAAGCCGTTTCCATCCGGCTCCGGCCAACAAAACGGGCGACCAGCATTTCCAGTTCAGTGACAGTCACCCGGCTGTGATAAAGCGTCATATTATCGCTTTCAGGAAAAGGGCTGCCCACGAAAGAAGCTGATTGTAAGCGCTCACCAATAGACAGACGTGTCATTTTTGACACACCCACATAGCAAAGTGCATTCACAATGACACTGAGAATCATCCCCCAGTCAGACAAGCTGATACCCAGATCAGAGATAAACCAAGGTGGAGAGATAAGCCAGAGTAATGGATTGGTTTGTTGATCTCCGGCTAACAGATTCGTCTGTGACATCAATGTCACACCCCATATGATAAACCCGGTTATCAACCCGGCATAAACGCCCTTCTTGTTCCCTTCCCGCCAGAAAAGACCACCAATTAAAGCCGGTGCAAACTGTGCAACAGCAGCAAAAGAGAGAAACCCAATCGCTGAGAGTGACGGCACAGCATCCAGTACATGATAAAAAAACCATGCTCCGGCCAGCAACAGACAAATGATTCCCCGGCGAACGATCAGCAGAATCCGGGAGAAATATTGTTGTCCCCGCTGCATAAATTTAAACCGTCGCAGCAACAGAGGCACAACCAAATCATTAGAAACCATGATGGTCAATGCAATCGTGGAGACAATCACCATGCCTGTCGCTGCCGAGGTGCCCCCCAAAAATGCAATCAGGGCAACAAAGTCTGCCCCAATCATCTTGGGCACATGAATCACGTAAGTATCGGCCAGACTGACATCCAGCATCGACTTTCCTACCCAGGAAACAGGCAGAACAAACAACCCCATTAACAGTAAATAAAGCGGGAAGACCCAGCGGGCGGTATGCAAATCTCCCGGGTGCTCATTTTCGACCACCATCGTGTGGAACAACCGGGGTAAACAGAGCACCGCCAACATGGTTAAAATCAAATGAATCAGCAATCCGGGCCAGTCAGGAGCAGTCATCGCTCCCCGGGCTTCTGCCATCAGGTCAACCGAATCCGAAGACCAACCGATGTAAAAGATAAAAAGACCGACAAACAAAAACGCAACCAGTTTGACGACAGATTCAAACGCAATAGCCATCATAATGCCACGATGATGTTCTGTGGTATCAATATGCCGGGTGCCAAATAACATGGTAAACACAGCCAGTACCAGCACAATAAACAGTGATACATCATTGCTGCCGGCACCGGTTTGCTCCACCGTCTCACCGGTCAGGATATAAAAACCCATAGTGACACCGCGCAATTGCAGTGCGATATAAGGCAGGATACCGGTGACAGCAATCACGGTGACAACCACAGCCAGCCCCTGAGACTTACCATAACGGGCCGCGATAAAATCCGCAATTGATGTGATATGTTCCCGTTTGGCGATGACCATTAACCGGGCCATAATCCGCCAGCCAAAAATAAATACCAGTGCCGGAGAAAGGTAGACAGGAAGAAATGACCAGGGCTGGAGAGTGGCCTGTCCAACCGTGCCATAAAAGGTCCAGGACGTACAATAAACCGCAATGGACAAGCTATAAATAAGTGGCCGGTAACCAGAAAGCCATTGCGGTCTTTTATCTCCTGACCAGGCAATAAAAAACAGCAGACCGAGGTAAACAAATAAAACCGGCGCTACAATCCATGATGGCATGCCTTGTCCTTTTGTCGAATGAAAGCCGGATACGCTTATACCGAGATCCCTGCCATCTGAAGATGCATCACTCAGATGGTTGGGGAACAAACACTTCAGATATAAAACTGAATGAATTCATTAAACTAAGGATTTTCAGAGAACACAATTCAGCCGGATGATTTTTGTGCCTCAGGTGTGATTTCTGTTGTGGTGCGCTCCGGATATTCGACCCGCACAAAGAGTGCAATCACCCCCATGACCGCCATACCAAGGAACACATAACTTCCCCAGCGTTCATAGCCCCAGCCGCTCATTGTGGTCATCACTGCAATCACTGCTCCCAGAGGAATCGCGTTATAAAGAGCCTGCAGTGCAATCATCCGGTCAGCACTACCTGATTGCTGGATGTAGCGGATAGCTGCCAGATGAGCAACCGCAAATGTCAGACTGTGGAATAGCTGAATCACCACCAACACAGCAATCTGATATGTCATGGCCATTAACCCCCAGCGGATTATCACAGCGACAGCAGAAAGTAAGAACATGGCATGAACAGACCAGGATTTGAAGAAGCGTTGACTGAATGCAAACACACAAATCTCAGCAATCACCCCGAGACTCCACAGGTAGCCAACGACACTTTCTGAATAACCCACCGATTTCCAGTAAACCGAACTAAAACTGTAATAAGCCGCGTGACTTCCCTGAATACAGGCGATCAGAAACAGGAACTTAATCACCGGCCACTCTTTGAGTATTCCGGCCAGCCGGACACGACTTCCCGGTTTGGGCTGATGCTGAGTCACCGGAGGCGGCCCGGGCAAACGCAGGCTCAGCAAAATCGTCACCAGCATGCCGATTAATGCACAGTAAAGGATCCAGTTTTCACCCCAATGTGTCACGACCCAACCCACAATCGATGAACCGACGATAAATGCCACCGATCCCCATAAGCGGGTTCTGCCGTAATCCAGCATGTTTAATGTGGTGTAATGATTTGCTAATGCGTCAGAGACAGGGATAATCGGCCCAAAAAACAGATTCAGGGCAACAGTTGCGACAGCAATCCAGACAAAATCACCCTCAGTCACCCCATGAAGCGCAATGAGCACCGCACATAACACACTGCACCAGCGCAAAACAGGAATATACTGTTCCACCCGCTGAATCCGCGGCGTTAAGACAAGATTAGAAACACAGCGGGTAGCAAAAGCCAATCCCAGAATGATACCACTGTCGGTCGAAGAAATGCCTTCACTCTGAAGCCAGACAGCCCAAAATGGCAGATAAGCGCCATAGACGAAGAAGAAACTGAAAAAGTACTGCGATATCCAGCCATACGGGGATGTTTTAATCATATGATTCCTGTTTATTCACTGAGCACCGGAAAACCACAGCTCCGGCGAATCAGGCCTATTATGCGGGCTGTCATCAGGAAGAAAAAGTGAACTTTATTCAACTCATCGTTTCCCTGTTTAAAGGTGTTTATTTTTTCATCAAAACTCACCTCATAAGCAAAGTTCACTAAAAATATTTGCCTCATGTTTTCCGGGTGTATTAGACCAAAGTCGTCTGGAGACCGCTCATATTTCGGCCACACTTAACAAAAACAAAACAAGAGGTGGTGATGTCAGATAAATTTAACCTTCGGTCTCCGCCTTTCAACCGGCTGACTTCAGCACAACAACAATCGTTACTGGCCGCCCTGGATATTGCGTACTACCGGGCCGGAGATGAGGTGTTACGCAGCCATCAGCCAGGTGAATTTCTCTTCATCCTCATGAAAGGCATGGTTGAAGAACGTTCTGCCGATGGGCAGGAAGTTTATGCACATTATACCCATGACGATATTTTTGATGTACGCGCCATCCTGAACGGCACAACCAAACATCACTATACAGCACTGGAGGACACACTCACCTATCTGCTGCCAAAATCCGTTTTTCTGACTTTGTATCAGCAAAACGGGACATTTGCGGCTTATTTTGATAACAATCTTGCCACCCGGCAATCCTTAATTGAAACGGCAAAAAAGCAGCAGAATCTGGCGGAATTTATTCTGACCCGTGTCGACAGCACAATCTATCAGCCCCCGGTGATCCTTGCTCCGGAACAGAGCATTCAGGATGCAACGTTCTGTTTGGAGCAACATCATTACGATGCAGCATTGGTCAGACTCACAGCCCATGATCCGCGCCTCAGTCAATCTCCGGATGCACCACCGTATGCCATCATCACCCGGACGAACCTGCTCCACGCACTGACAATCAACGGTTGTTCCCTCTCAACACCGGCTGCTGCGGTTGCGACATTTCCGGTCCATTCAATTCACGATGGCGATTTTCTGTTTAATGCCATGCTGCAAATGATTCGCCACAAAATCAAACGCATAGTGATCTGTCAGGGAGAAGAAGCTGTCGGTATTCTCGATATGATTCAGGTGATGAGTATTTTTTCGACGCATTCACATGTCCTGACCCTGAGTATTGATCGTGCCGACAGTATAGAGGAACTCAGAATTGCCTCACATCAGCAGCATAAGCTCATCAAAAACCTCGTTGCTCAGGGCATCCGGACACGCTTTATCATGGCACTGATCGCCACCGTCAATGAACAGATCATCGAGAAAGCTTTTCAGCTGGTTGTGCCACCTGCAATGCATCAGCACTGTTGTCTGCTGGTACTTGGCTCTGAGGGACGGAGCGAACAGATACTGAAGACCGATCAGGACAATGCACTGATTCTGGAAGATGACATTCAGTGGGATGAATGTGAGGCAGTGATGGAAACACTGAGCCGGACACTGGTTCACCTCGGTTATCCGCACTGCCCGGGAAAAGTGATGGTCAATAACAGCTTCTGGGTCCGTACACAAACCGGATGGCGGGATGCACTGACTCAGTGGGTGATGCAGGAAAAGCCTGAACAGATCATGCAGTTAGCAATTTTCTCTGACGCCCATGCGGTGGCTGGCAATAAAGCCTTACTGACACCGGTTCAGGATCATCTGACCCACCTGATGGAAAATCAGGAAGTGATTCTGGCAAGATTCACCCGTCCGGCACTCAACTTCTCATCACCGCTGACACTCTTTGGCAATGTAAAATCATCAAAATCCGGGCTGGATATCAAACAGGGCGGTATTTTTCCCATTGTGCACGGAATACGCGCACTGAGCCTGGAGCACGGCATTACCGAAAAAAACACCTTTGAGCGGATACAGAAGCTGGTCAGCCAACGGGTACTGGAGCAGCAAACGGCTGACAATCTGACGGAAGCCCTTAAATTATTCTTTAAGTTCCGCCTGCAACAGCAACTCGAATACGACCATACAGGCAATCTGCTTCATGTGGACGGGTTTGAACGAACGGAGCGGGATCTGCTGCGCCACAGCCTTCATATCGTCAAAAAATTCAAACAGTGGCTGGCTTATCATTATCAGATACGGGATTAACGCTGATGAACTGGCTGAGACGGATTTACTGGTACGGTAAACTCAAAGATTCGGACTACCGCCCGCTTTTCCGGACAACAAAACACCATGAATACGTTGCTCTCGATTGTGAAACAACCAGCCTGAACCCCAGACTGGCGCAGCTGGTCACGATTGCTGCGGTTAAGGTTGTACATAACCGGATCGTAACCAGCCAGTCTTTTGAAGTTCACTTAAAGGCACCGGGAACACTGGATGAACACTCAGTCAAAATTCACCAGATGCGCCATCAGGATCTCGCACACGGACTGGCAGAACAGGATGCACTTAAGCAGTTAATTCAGTTTATCGGCAACCGCCCTCTGATTGGCTATCATATCCGCTATGATAAAACGATTCTGGATTTGGCCTGCCGGAAACATTTGGGATTTCCTTTGCCAAATCAGATCATTGAAGTCAGCCAGATTTATCAGCAAAAGCTCGAGACTCAACTCCCGAATGCCTACTTCGATCTCAGTCTGGATGTCATATGCCACCAGCTGAATTTACCGTCACCTGAGCGGCATAACGCCCTGCAGGATGCCATTTCAGCCGCGCTGATTTATATCAGATTAACGTATGGAGACTTACCCGTACTCACATCACCATCTGTCACAAAACCACACATTTTTCACCCACCTTATCCTAAAGTCTAATTGTCGAATCACCGCCTATGAACAAAAGTTATTAAACACTCTGGTCCAATAGCAAATGATCATAAGTCATCGACACGATCACAAATAAAAAAACTGATCATAATGAACAGAACAGAACAGATCAGATCAGGAATCAATAAACGGACTGGCGGCTTTCAAAAGGAGAAGAAACCATGAGTGATGTTCATATTTACCCGGTAAAAAAACATATAAAAGAACACGCCCATGTCGATGAAGATACTTACGTGACGATGTATCAGCAATCAGTGAATGATCCGGAAACCTTCTGGAACGAACACGGTAAAATTGTCGACTGGATCAAGCCCTACACCAAGGTTAAAAACACGTCATTTGACACGGGACATGTCGGTATCCAGTGGTTTGAAGACGGCACGTTAAATGTGTCAGCAAACTGTCTTGATCGTCATCTGAAAGAACATGGCGATGAGATCGCATTAATCTGGGAAGGCGATGATCCACGTGATGACAAAAGCCTCACCTACACCCAGCTGTATATCGCCGTTTGTCGATTTTCCAATGCCTTAAAAGAACTTGGTGTCAGAAAAGGCGATGTCGTCTGCTTATACATGCCGATGGTGCCGGAAGCTGCCGTTGCCATGCTGGCCTGCACCCGTATTGGTGCGATTCATACCGTTGTCTTTGGCGGATTTTCCCCGGAAGCACTAGCAGGAAGAATCATTGATTCAAACGCCAGAATTGTCATTACCGCAGATGAAGGCGTCCGGGGCGGACGACCCGTTCCGCTGAAAAAGAATGTTGATGAAGCTCTCACCAATCCGGAAGTCAAAACCATAGAGAAAGTCATCGTTTATCAGCGCACGAATGGCCCCGTTGACTGGCATCCACATCGCGATGTCTGGTGGCATGAAGCCACCGCTATGGTGTCTGATCACTGCCCGCCGGAAGAGATGAATGCAGAAGACCCACTCTTTATTCTTTATACCTCCGGTTCCACCGGCAAACCAAAAGGCGTGCTGCATACCACCGGCGGATATCTGGTCTATGCGACCATGACCTTCAAATATATTTTCGACTATCACCCCGGTGAAGTCTTCTGGTGTACGGCAGATGTCGGATGGATTACCGGTCATACCTACCTGATTTACGGACCGCTTTCTAACCGGGCAAAAACGATTCTTTTTGAAGGCGTTCCTAACTATCCGTCAACCAGCCGGATGGCTGAAGTCATCGATAAACATCAGGTCAATATTCTTTATACTGCACCAACAGCTATCCGGGCACTGATGGCTAAAGGTGATGAAGCAGTAGCCGGTACAAGCCGAAGCAGCCTGAGAATCATGGGCTCCGTTGGTGAACCCATTAACCCTGAAGCATGGGAATGGTACTACCGGACTATCGGCAATGAACAAGCCCCCGTCGTTGATACCTGGTGGCAGACTGAAACCGGCGGTATTTTAATCACCCCTCTGCCGGGTGCGACCGGGCTGAAACCAGGCTCGGCGACCCGGCCTTTCTTTGGCGTGCAACCTGCACTGGTAGATAATACCGGCCAGATTCTGGAAGGTGCAACTGAAGGTAACCTTGTCATTCTGGATTCATGGCCAGGCCAGATGCGCACTGTCTACGGCGATCATGAACGATTCGAGCAAACCTATTTCTCCACCTTCAAAGGCATGTATTTCACCGGCGATGGCGCCCGGCGGGATGAAGACAATTATTACTGGATTACCGGAAGGGTTGATGATGTGCTGAATGTCTCCGGTCACCGGATGGGCACCGCAGAAATTGAATCGGCACTGGTTGCCTTCGATAAAATCGCTGAAGCTGCCGTGGTCGGTATCCCGCATGATATCAAGGGTCAGGCGATTTATGCCTATATCACACTCAACGATGGTATTTACCCTGACGCTGAATTACATAAAGCGGTTAAAGAGTGGGTCCGCAAGGAAATTGGCCCCATCGCTACACCGGATATCCTGCACTGGACGGATGCATTACCCAAAACCCGCTCCGGTAAAATCATGCGACGTATTCTGAGAAAAATTGCCACCGGCGACTTTAACAATCTGGGTGACACCTCGACGCTGGCTGATCCAAATGTTGTAGACAGACTCATTCAGGAAAATGCAACCACAGGCGCAGTCCACTCAGGTTAAATCAGTTTTCACAACATAAACCTCAGCTTTGCCACCCATCCGGGTGGCTTTTTTTATTGATTGTTGCTTGTCAGTTTCCGAAACCTTCTTCAGGTTTAGCGGTCCAAATCCGTTAATCACCGGCGAAATTGCAGATAAGAGCGACTTTCACCCCAAAGTTAAACCGATAAAAAGACAAATTGAACATCCCCGGTCACCGAAAGATGTGTGTTTCAGGTTGCCCGGACATTAAATAGAGTGATTAGACCAGTAATTTGCTGCCATTTGCTCTGAATTCACTATAATCACTACTGATTTATCATTTTGAAACATTTTCCTAAAAAATTTTGTGTAAAAAAATCAAAAATGTGGGATTATGTACAAAGTCACCAACATTGAGGATAATAACGGCACGATGTCAGCAAAATTTAAAATTCTTGTTCTGAATGGCCCGAATCTGAATCTGTTGGGCCAACGGGAGCCAGCACACTACGGTGCTCAAACACTGGCACAAATTGTTGAAACGCTTCACCGGCAGGCTGTCGACGCAGGTATCACGCTTGAACACCTGCAATCCAACCGGGAATACGAGCTGATTGACAAAATTCATCAGGCAATGGGCAACACTGATTTTATTATCATTAACCCGGCTGCTTTCACGCACACCAGCGTCGCCTTACGTGATGCCCTGCTTGGTGTTGATATCCCGTTTATTGAAGTTCACCTTTCCAATATTCACGCACGCGAACCATTCCGTCATCACTCCTACCTGTCTGATAAAGCACAGGGGGTGATTTGTGGTTTGGGTGCTCAGGGCTATGAATTTGCCCTTTCAGCAGCAGTAAAAAAGCTGCAATCGAACTAACACTCTGCAGTTTCTGATGTTCAGAAACTGTCTTATTCACAAGATAAAAGAGAAAAGACAATGGATATTCGTAAAATTAAAAAGCTTATCGAGTTAGTAGAAGAATCAGGTATCGCTGAGCTGGAGATTTCTGAAGGTGAAGAATCCGTGCGCATCAGCCGCAATTCTGCACCCGCACAACCTATCCCTGTTCAATATGCAGCAGCACCAGCGCCAATGGCTGCACCTGCCGCCGTTGCAGCTGCACCGGTTCAGGATGCACCAGCAGCTGACGCAAAACCCGTTGTCAGCGGCCATCAGGTGCTTTCTCCAATGGTTGGTACATTCTACCGTTCACCAAGCCCGGATGCTTCACCATTCATCGAAGTCGGACAGAGCGTTTCTGTCGGCGATACATTATGTATCGTTGAAGCAATGAAAATGATGAACCAAATCGAAGCAGACAAATCCGGTACGGTGAAAGCGATTCTCCTTGAAGATGGTCAGCCAGTCGAATTTGATCAACCTCTCGTCATCATCGAATAAACCGGGGACGAATTATGCTAGATAAAATCGTCATTGCGAACCGGGGAGAAATCGCGCTGCGGATTCTTCGTGCCTGTAAAGAACTGGGCATCAAAACTGTCGCAGTACACTCAACAGCCGACCGGGATTTAAAGCATGTACTGCTTGCTGATGAATCGATTTGTATCGGTCCACCACGCAGTATTGACAGCTACCTGAATATTCCCCGGATTATTTCTGCCGCTGAAGTGACCGGCGCAATTGCCATTCACCCTGGTTATGGCTTCTTATCAGAGAATGCTGATTTTGCCGAACAGGTTGAACAATCCGGATTTATTTTTGTCGGCCCGAGAGCCGAGACCATCCGGATGATGGGTGACAAAGTCTCAGCGATTAACGCCATGAAGAAAGCCGGTGTTCCCTGTGTCCCAGGCTCAGATGGCCCGCTGGACAACGACAGTGACAAAAATAAAGCGCACGCAAAACGGATTGGCTACCCTGTCATCATCAAAGCTTCCGGCGGCGGCGGCGGTCGGGGGATGCGGGTTGTCCGTAATGAAGGGGAACTGGTTGATTCAATTGCGATGACCCGTGCAGAAGCAAAAGCTGCTTTCAATAACGATATGGTTTACATGGAAAAATTCCTTGAAAATCCGCGTCACGTTGAAGTTCAGGTCATTGCTGACGGACAAGGCGGTGCAATCCATCTTGGTGAACGGGACTGCTCGATGCAACGTCGTCACCAGAAAGTCGTGGAAGAAGCTCCCGCACCGGGCATTACCGAAGAGATGCGTAAATATATCGGTGAACGCTGTACCCGTGCCTGTGTTGAAATTGGTTACCGCGGTGCCGGTACCTTTGAATTCCTTTATGAAAATGGTGAGTTCTATTTCATTGAAATGAACACCCGGATTCAGGTAGAGCACCCGGTCACAGAAATGGTCACCGGCGTTGATCTGATCAAAGAACAGTTGCGCATTGCTGCCGGTCAGCCACTTTCATTTACTCAGGATGATATTAAGCTTCGCGGCCATGCAATCGAATGCCGGATCAATGCTGAAGACCCAGAGCGTTTTCTGCCTTCACCAGGAACCATCGATCTGTTCCATAGCCCCGGAGGTATGGGCGTACGCTGGGAATCTCATATTTATTCCGGCTACACAGTACCACCACATTATGATTCCATGGTCGGCAAACTGATTACTTACGGTGAAAACCGCGATGTCGCAATTGCCCGGATGAAAAAT
The DNA here is from genome assembly GCF_024346755.1 of Vibrio aerogenes. Taxonomy (NCBI): domain Bacteria; kingdom Pseudomonadati; phylum Pseudomonadota; class Gammaproteobacteria; order Vibrionales; family Vibrionaceae; genus Vibrio; species Vibrio aerogenes. The sequence continues at coordinate 3,625,092 of NZ_AP024861.1, forward strand.
GCCCTGAATGAAATGATTGTTGAAGGGATTAAAACCAATATCCCGCTCCAGCAGGAAATCATGAATGATGAAAACTTCCAGCACGGTGGTGCCAACATCCACTATCTGGAGAAAAAGCTGGGACTACAATAGGCCGGACATTAAAACTAACTTGATAAGGCCACCATCCGGTGGCCTTTTTTTGGTTATACAAAGAATCATACTCATTCATCTCTGAATCAGTGAGGGTTGAATCAGTATGCTTCCGAAAGCAGGAAAGGAAGTCAGTTATGCAAAAAAGGACCGAGATCTATCACCAGTCACAGAAAGAAGCTTGCTGGGCGCTGGTACTCTCTATCCTCTACTTTATCTGGTGGTATGTCAGTGCTTATGGTTTTGCCCCCGCTCCCGGCGATCAACAACTGCCCCAATTGATTTTGGGTCTTCCCGTCTGGTTTTTGCTCTCATGTATCATCGGACCGGCACTGTTTACATTGCTCTGTTTTCTGATGGTGAAATTTTTCTATCGCGATGTCCCGCTCGATATTCAGGATGGTGATGACCATGAATAGCCAACTCATTATCCCGTTAGTCATTTATTTAATGGCGATGTTTGTCATGGCGGCCCTGACCCGTCGTCACCGTCAGTCCGGTGCATTCTTAAACGAATACTTTGTGGGCGGACGCAGCATGGGCGGTTTCGTCCTCGCGATGACCTTAGCTGCTACTTATGCCAGCGCCAGTAGTTTTATCGGCGGACCGGGTGCAGCATATAAAATGGGATTAGGCTGGGTTTTACTGGCCATGATCCAACTCCCGGTGGCGTGGTTAACGTTAGGGATTCTCGGCAAGAAATTCGCAATTGAAGCCCGGCGAAATAATGCCGTGACACTCAATGATATGCTTTACGCCCGCTTTCAGAGCAGAACGGTTGTCATTCTTGCCTCAGTCGCCCTGTTACTGGCATTTTTCGGCACCATGGTTGTCCAGTTTGTCGGCGGAGCGCGTCTGTTACAGACAGTCACCGGACTACCCTACCAGCACGGCCTGTTTTTATTCGCTTTTACGGTCGGAATCTATACCACAATTGGCGGGTTCAGGGCCGTGGTTCTGACTGATACGGTACAAGGAATTATGATGCTGATTGGTACGGTCGCTCTGCTGGCTGGCGTCATTCACGCGGGCGGCAGCCTGGGCGAACTGATCACCAAACTGCATGAGATCGACCCGGCGCTCATAACGCCATACGGGCCGAATCATTTTCTCAGTCAGCCGTTTATGCTGAGCTTTTGGATCCTGGTCTGCTTTGGCATGATCGGGCTGCCTCATACCGCCATTCGTTGTATGGCATACAAAGACAGCCGCTCACTCCATCAGGGCATCGTTATCAGTACCGCGATGGTTGCGCTGCTGATGCTCGGCACACATTTGGCCGGAGCTCTGGGCCGGGCGATCGTACCGGATCTTTCCAGCCCGGATCAAATCATGCCGACCCTGATGATGACAGTGCTGCCACCTTTTTTTGCCGGTATTTTTCTGGCCGGCCCGATGGCAGCAATTATGTCGACCATCGACTCCCAGTTAATTCAGTCTTCTGCGACACTCCTGAAGGATTTATATATCAACTATATCAACCCACAGCTCATGACGCAGAAAGAGTCGGAAACAGAAAGTAAGCTCAACCGGCTATCGTTGTGGATCACCGCTATTTTCAGCTTACTGGTCTTTATCGCAGCCACAAATCCGCCGGATATGATCATCTGGCTGAATTTGCTGGCATTAGGCGGGTTACAAGCTGTTTTTCTCTGGCCGCTGGTTTTAGGCTTATACTGGAAAAAGGCCTCTGCATCCGGTGCACTGGCTTCAATGTTCTGCGGTTTGAGTACCTATATCGCGCTCACCATCCTGAAGCCCGATCTGCACGGCATACATGCGATCGTCCCTACATTAGCCATTGGGCTGATCGCATTTATTTCCGGTAGCCTGTTGCTTCCGTCAGCCAGAACCGTGCATGCCAGTTCGTAACTATGTCGTTAGTTCGAAACTATGTCGTCAGTTCGAAACGATGCCAGTTCATCACTATGCCCGTTTGTAACCAGACCGTTTTTTTACCATGCTGTAATCCGTCATCAAACCAATGGCTGATTACAGTTCACTCCGGGATCTGTTAGACTTCGTCGCAATGAGAGCGATTCATCTCAACACCCGTTTTTTATTTCAATCCACCCGTTTTTATTTCAGCCACGGTGTGAATTTCACCGTGATTGATTTCAACAAGAGTAATGTGTCATGCCATGGATTCAAATCAAACTCAATGCCACCAACCAAAATGCAGAGCAAATCGGCGACATGCTGATGGAAGAAACCGGCGCTTTGTCAGTCACGTTTCTGGATGCACAGGATACACCGGTATTTGAACCGCTTCCCGGAGAAACCCGCCTTTGGGGAGATACAGATATTCTTGCACTGTATGATGCTGAAGCTGATACGGCTCAGGTTCTGGCACAAATTAAAGCCAGCGGTATGCTGGATGAATCATTTGCATACAAAATTGAGCAGCTGGAAGATAAAGACTGGGAAAGAGAATGGATGGATAATTTCCACCCGATGCAGTTTGGCCAGCGTTTATGGATTTGCCCAAGCTGGCGTGAAATCCCGGATCCGGACGCGGTGAACGTGATGCTTGATCCCGGGCTGGCTTTTGGCACCGGGACTCACCCAACAACAGCACTGTGCCTTCAATGGCTTGAAGCGCTTGATTTAACCGGTAAAACAGTCGTTGATTTCGGGTGTGGGTCCGGCATTCTGGCCATTGCTGCAATTAAGCTGGGTGCGAGCAAAGTGATCGGGATTGATATCGACCCACAAGCCCTTCTCGCATCACAGGAAAATGCCAAACGTAATGGTGTAGAAGACCTGCTGGAAGTCTTTTTGCCACAAAACCAACCAGAAAATCTGCAGGCTGATGTTGTCGTCGCAAACATACTCGCCGGCCCGCTGCGTGAGCTGTCACCTGTTATTCAAAGTCTGGTGAAACCACAAGGACTATTAGCGATGTCCGGGGTGCTGGATACACAGGCTGAAGATGTTTCTGGTTATTATTGCAACACTTTTGACTTGGATCCTATCGCTGAACAGAGTGAATGGTGCAGAATATCTGGCCGGAAAAAATAATATCTCACGCAGTAAATCGCTTAATTGGCTGAAAAAACAAACACTTTTACAAAACAATTGAGAAATGCTCAAATATTAGTCTTTTCACGCCGCGAAAAAATGCGTAAAATGCGCGCCCTTACTGCAAGATAACTGTAACGACGTTTTGAAGATTGGAAATTATCAACTAAAAAACAATCTGATTGTTGCGCCGATGGCTGGTGTCACCGACAGACCTTTCAGAGAGTTATGTCTTCGTTATGGCGCAGGGATGGCCATCAGTGAAATGATGTCATCAAACCCTGCTCTGTGGAAAACGCCGAAGTCAAAACAGCGTATGGTTCATGAAGGAGAATCCGGGCTCCGCTCAGTACAGATCGCTGGTTCTGACCCGCAGTTAATGGCAGAAGCTGCACAATTCAGTGTTGAAAACGGTGCGCAAATTATCGATATCAACATGGGTTGTCCGGCGAAGAAAGTAAACAAAAAGTTAGCGGGCTCGGCATTACTGCGCTACCCGGAACTGATCGAAAAAATATTAACTTCGGTCGTTCAGGCAGTCCAGGTGCCCGTCACTTTGAAAACCCGAACGGGTTGGGATACAAACAACAGAAATTGTGTCCGGATAGCAAAATTAGCCGAAGACTGCGGCATACAGGCATTGGCACTGCATGGCAGAACCAAAGCCTGCATGTACAAAGGTGAGGCCGAATACGACAGCATTAAAGCGGTAAAATCTGCCATCTCGATTCCTGTCATTGCTAACGGTGATATCGATACTCCGGAGAAGGCAAAACATGTACTGGATTACACCGGTGCAGACGCGTTAATGATTGGCCGCCCCGCTCAGGGTCGTCCGTGGATTTTTCAGGAAATTCAGCATTTTTTGGAAACCGGAGCTGTAATGCCGCCACTTCCTCAACAGGAAGTTAAAAGCATTTTACTTGGTCACGTGAAGTCTCTTCATCAGTTTTACGGAGAGTACCTGGGGCCCCGCATCGCACGTAAACACGTCGGGTGGTACCTGAAAACACACGAGGCCAGCGGTTTTCGTCGGACCTTCAATGCCATAGAAGCAGCACCGCTGCAACTTGAAGCGCTTGAAGGCTATTTTGATAACGTTGCATCATCAAATTAATGAGAAGAGCTAGACCGAATATGTTCGAACAAAATCTAACTTCAGAAGCTTTAACTGTAACCACTGTAACTTCACAAGACCAAATCACGCAAAAGCCTTTACGTGACTCCGTTAAAGCATCACTTAAGAACTATCTTGCCCAGTTAAACGGACAGGAAGTAACAGAACTATACGAATTAGTTCTTGCTGAAGTAGAGCAGCCTTTACTGGACACTATCATGCAATATACCCGTGGTAATCAAACGCGTGCTGCAAACATGATGGGCATCAACCGCGGTACTCTGCGCAAAAAACTGAAAAAATACGGCATGAACTAAACCGTTTTTCATAACTATATGATTTTAAAGCACTAATAGAGAAATTTATTAGTGCTTTTTTCGTTGTGATACACACCGTGATACACACGGGCAAATCCGTAAACACACGATATAACCTATTGAGATAGCAAGACTTAATTGTTCTATTCTTGAAGTCATCTCAAAATACCGCTTTATGGTCAGTTCAGTGCAACTTCCGCCTTTTCAGCTTTCTGCTGTACATACTTAAAAATGGATTGGCAGCACTCTTTTGTTGCATGTCTGAATGAGATGTATGAAGGATTGAGACAGAGAAGCGGAATCACCTACATGGGCGCTAAAAATGACTTGCTCAGGCTTCCGGATATAGTTTGATTAAGAATCCGGATACCGAATCTAAATCGCTTGGATTGTGAATGATGAGCAATCAGGGATTATCTGAATGGCATTTGATGTGGCTTGATTTAGGGGTCTGATACGGTTTGGTTGAATATCCGGATTGCATATCTGAACGACTTAGATTGTTAATAATCAGGATTCGGGATTATCTGGATGGCATATGATGCGGTTAAGTTTGAGGATTCGGATATGGTTTGATTGTATATCCGGATTCCATATCTGAATGGTTTGGATTGTGAATGATATGGTATCGCGATTGCACTTGGTATGGGTTGGTTTTGGGGTTCCGATACCATTTAATTGTATACCTGATTTCACATTTGAGCCGCTTGGATGGTCAATCATGGGTGTTCGGATTCATAAAATGGTGGGTCTGCAAAAAGAGCCACAAAACTAAGTGGCTCTGGATTAACTTAGTTTTGAACAAGGAACTTATTGCTTTATTCTGCCCTTCTCAGAAGTGACTACCTTACCGATTGAGTCCTGAATCGTGATTAACTTATTCATGTAAAGCAGCACCTCATGAAAATCATGATCTGAAGGATTCATCTTGCGCAGATAATCTTCAATCTGAATAAGATATTCACGGGCTTTCTGTGAAAGGTGTGGGTCGTAAGCGATTGTTGCAGGCATAAGTGCCTCCGTACGATGATTTAAAGAAAAAATCACCACCGCAATGGTTCCAAACAGAGAGGTGGTGGACTGATCGAGGTTGGAACAACCGCACGTACGGACACGGCCTGGCCGAAGTCAGCCTCTCTCAGCCCACCATAATTCTAAACGATTTCGCTCAATAAATAGTCAAAATCGCAAAAAAACAGGTGTGAAAAGATCATATACCGACATGATGTCGATATATCGTACGTTTTATTTGCGAGGTTCCAAACTCGTCACCGGATTTTGCCAGTGAGCGGGTAGGATAATCTTGGTGGGGGTGAGGTGTCAATTGTTGAAGAACTCGATAACTTCTACATTATAGGTTCCAGTCTGAATATTTGAACGAGATATCAATTAATTGGTAGTAAATTTCTTGCTACCTGTAAAATATTTTTTCTGATACGAATATCCCTATTTTCTGCTATGGCTACAAAACCCGCAGCTTTGAATTCATTGGCTAATTGAGAAACATGAGGTGCAATCCAGTTTATAGAGTTACGGGTTCTTCTTGCTAAATTATCTCTGATATCATTGAAGTTTGTTTCGCTAATACAATCCTCTGCCTGATTGCTCAATTCTATAATTAGACTACTAATACCATTAAACTTGCTATTGAGGTGATATATACCGTTTGTAGCTGCATACTCCATATGCATTGTCCACGCATTTTGAATATCGTAATTTTCTTTTTGTAATTCTAGTAACAAGTAACGCCATAAATTAACTGTATAGCGAGGTCTATTCAATAATCCAACCAACGAAAAAGAATCATTGGATTCATACTCCCAACAAGGCTTGGCATAGCAAGAATCATCGAGAGAGAAATAAGTCAAAAACGATTCAAAACTGATATCTGAACCACATTCTTGAATCGCATAATTAAATCGTTCTTTAACAAGTTGCATTAACTTTTCTGTATCCCAGCAATTTATTGCCACTAATTTTCCCATATACTTAGCGCCTAATCCTTGTACGATTGAAAATGCTGAAGAATTAATAGCTATTGCATACGGAGCAATTATACCTGAGTCAGTCAAATCATAAAGTGTTTGAAAATAGCATTGAATATTATGACGAACATTATCGCTTAATAAATTATCTCTTGAATCATCTATTTCATCGATTTGAAAATAAAGACCAGAAAATATTTTAGATGCTTTCATTTTATCTGTAATTTGATTAATTCTGGTTACAGGATTTGCATTTTCATTATTTAATATAGATAGAGTTATATTACTCATGGATAATATAGCAGGATCAGCTTCAAATATCTTATTAAAAAAAGAAAACATTTGTTCAACATT